>JAOACM010000031.1 GCA_026417845.1 Planctomycetota bacterium
CATCCCAACGGCCGCTGCCCACCTTGGCTGGATCGCGCCCCTGTCCCCCCAGCCCCCTGTTCCCCGGTCCCCGGGTCTCCGGCGGCAACCGGCCCGGAGGGAGACAAAACGCCGCCAGCGCGGTAAACTAGAGGAAAGCGCAGAGGAGAGAACGGAAGGGTTTGCGAGGAGGGAGCCAGCCATGACGCGCAAGGAACTGAATCTGGCGATTTTCGAAGGGAGGGCGACTAAGGTCCTCTGGCAGCCGCGCCTGGAGACCTGGATCAGGCATCACATGGAGCGCGACACTATGCCGCCCCGGTTCAAGGGACTGAGCGCGCTGGAAATCTACGACAGGCTGCGCTGCTCGGTACGCTACGCGGCCAGTCGCGGAATCGAAAGGTACCAGGAACCGCTGGACATAGAGCGGGGCGAAAGGCGGCAGGGGAACATCTACACGACATGGGTGCGCATAAGCGCGGGCGAGCTGCGGACCGTCTACCAGGAGGTTCTGGATCCTCAATACGGGTGCGTGAACCGCCGGATCGTTGAATTTCCGGTAAAGACGCCGCGGGATCTGAAAACGCTGACGGCCCTGGTCGAACGCGAGAGGTTCCGTGCGAATCCCAACACATTCCGGATGGCGGCGGAGGCCGTGGGCCATCGCGCGGAGCCAACCCTCTTCCTGTCCAGCTCCGGTTTCACCGAGCTTATAAAGGAATACGCCGGCCTGGATGGCACATATTACCTGCTTGCGGATTACCCGAAGGAAGTAGAGGAATACCTGGAGGCCTGCGACCGGCGCGACGACAGACTCATAGACGCCGCCCTGCAGCTGCCATGCCGCATATTCAACCTTGGCGACCATGCCACCAACGAGTTCACCCCGCCGCCCATACTGAAGAAATATATGATCCCGCGCTGGCAGAAGATTTCGCGGCGCCTGGGAGAGGCCGGGCGTTTCGTGCATACCCACTGGGACGGCCATTCGCGCCTGATGCTCCCCTACCTCCAGGAGACGGGACTCCATGGCGTGGAGGCGCTCACGCCGAAGCCGATGGGCGACATGACGCTCGAACAGATAAAGGAGGCTGTGCGCGACAACATCGTCGTCCTCGACCTGCTCCCGGCAATCCATTTCCTGGAAAACTACCCGATGAAGGAAGTCCTGGAGTTCGCCAGGCGGGTCATTGACATGTTTGCGCCGCGCCTGATCCTGGGCATATCAGACGAGATATCGCAGATAGGGCAGATCGAGAAGGTGGAGGCGGTGAGCGAGCTGGTGGACAAGGTCTGCGGACTGGCGGAATAGGCGCACGCGGGGAGGTGACCGTCCGCAGCATCTGAATGGGTGGCTCAGGTTCGCGGCTGGCCCGTCGCTGCGCGACTCCCGTTCCCCCCACGCTGGCGGGGCGGCGTATGGAGTCTGGGATGCCTCCGGCGAGGGCAGCCGCACGGACGGGCAATCCGCCGAATGGCGAAATAGGGGCGCTGTACGGCAGGCAGCGCGCCTCAGATCGCTCCTAGGAGCAGTCCGACCGTCGCGCCAAGGCTTTCGGAGCAGGATGCGGCCCGGCGCCCGAGCGAGATCATGTCCGCGATGGAGGCGGGCCTGAGAGCGATGCGCGCGGCGAGCCTGGCGGGTTTGATGCGGCCGATCGGGTCCGTCAGATCATCCAGCCCCTTCGGGAGTTCTTCGCCCGGACCGTCGAGCACGACCTTGACCGCTGCCGCCGGTATCCCGGCACCCGCGCAGAATGCCGCCACGCCGGCGCTCTCCATGTCCACGGCGTCGGCGCCGGAGACACCCGCCAGGGCCCGTTTCTCCGCGGCCGTCCGGACGATCGCCGGCGAGCAGTACAACGGGCCGGAGAAGATACGGAAGCCGCGCTTCCGGCCGGGCGTCTCGACCGCTTCCGCTACGGCGATCGCCGCTTCCGTCAGCCTGCCCCAGCACTCCCAGGACCCGTCCGGCGATATGATGCGGCGCGGAATCAGAACGTCGCCGGGACGCAGGTTCCCCTTGATCCCTCCGCAAAACCCGACCGATACGATGGCCGATGGGCCGCGCCGCTCCGGGTGAGGCGGCTGGGATGCGCCGGATGGCTGCAGCGGCGGAAGGGTGGGGGAGTCCGGCCTCTGTTCAGCCGGAGCGGTGCCGTCCGCCACCAGGCACCAGCGGAACGCGGCGCGAAAGGCAGCCCGGGATCCCATGCCGCCGGCTATCATCGCAATGCGCCTGCCGGCGAGGGCGCCGATCCATGCGAAATAGGGGCCGGCCGGGCCGCCTTCCGCGAGAGGAGGGACCGGAAAGGCGTCCGCCCCTCCCGCGCTCCTCTCGGCGCCGGCGCGCCAGCCGGCGGGACGGATGGGCGCGGTCGGAATCCCGGAAGGCGCCGAAGCGGCCGGATCGGGATCGGCCGCAGGCGCGGGCAGATGTACGCGGCGGACGCCCGCCATCCGCCGGCGGATGCCTGCAAGCTCGGATCGGAACGCTGAGACGAAGAGAATTTCCATCCCAATCACCGGGATCGGCGCCCGTTGCGCGACGGCCTGAGAGCCTGTCCGGCCTCTCCCGCGGCGGCCAGGGTTTCCGCTGTATCCTGCCAAGCCATCTGGCGACCTCTGAGTCAGGCTTTAAGCGCTTATCCGAAAATCTCCATCGCTCAGCTTATACGCTCAGCGACCCACCGGGAGTTTCCGGACAGATTCTAAAGAGCCTGTCCCACCCCCCAAAAGCATGGAGCTTACTGATCCTGCAGATTCCCTTCCAGTCCGGGGGTTGCTGAACAGCTCTTAGAAATCCTGCCCCCCCTTGGCAGGATCCTTCGGCAGGGAGTCCCTGATCTTCCTGAGCGCCTCGGCGTCTACCTTGTAGGTCTTCGACGCCTCGTCATATTTCACAGGATACTCTTCAGAAGAGAGTATCCTCTGTATTTCGACCTTGAGGCGTCCGTCCTTCAGCTTCGCGTACGTTTCGGCCAGCTTGTCCGCCACGGCCGGATGCGCGGCGCTCCTTATGGCGGCTGCGATCTCGGTCGCCATGTGAGTGGAGCTGGGGCCGGAGGCGGCCAGATCGAGCAGAGCGGATGCCGCCCTCGGCGAACCGGTCTGGCCCAGGGCGCGGATCACGGCGACCAGATACTGATACGATCCCCCGCGCGCCTCGACCACCTGTTCCCTCTTGAGCGCCCGGAGCAGGAGGTCCACCGACGAAGGACCGCACACGCGCGGGAGCGCAGCGCAGGCTGCCTCAGCCACCTGGGAATTCTGGTTTTCCAGCATGGGAATCAGGACCGGACCGGCAGATCGATCGCCGACCGCCGCCAGTATCTGGATCGCGGCCACATATGTGCCCGCCGGATCGCCAGCCTTCGGTTGCGGCTGTTCCTTCAGCCATGCGGTTATCGCCGGGCCGACCGATTCGTCCGCCATGTTGCGCAGCGCACCGAGCGCCGTCACGCGGACGGTTTCATTTGGCGAGTTCAGGGATTCTACGAGGGCAGGGATGGCGCGCCTGTCACCGAGCCTTCCGAGCGCGTCAATGAAAGCCGTCCGCGCCTCGGAGGCCACGGTTTTCGTATCGGGCGTCTTCATGGAGCTGAGCGCGCGCAACAGATGGGGGACGGCATCGGGATCGCGCGCCGAAGCCAGACCGTAGGCGGCGGTCGAGGCCACAGACGGGACCGGATCGGACAGAAGGTCAACGAGGGCCTTCTTTGCATCGGGATGCGGGATGCTCGCAAGCGCCTCTGCGGCCGCCCTCCGCACGTTCGGATCCCGGTCGCCTCGCGCCAGCGTCACGAGGGCGTGGAAGAGGCGTTCGTCCCCGGTCTTGCGCGCGATGAATATGGCCGATCTGCTGATCTCGGGGTCGGGATTCCTCATCAGCGCCATCAAACCGTCCACATCGAACTTGTCGCCTATCGAGCGCGCGCAGATGCGGTCCAGTTCGCGGACCAGTTCCGCCTTGGATTCCCTTTCCTCCGTCAGCTCCGCGGTGAGCTTTTCGATCCGTGCTGCCCTCTCGGCATCGCTTTTCTCGAGCTGCGCGACGCGCGCCCGCAGCTCTCCCATCTCGAGGAGGATCGCATCCCGCTCCCGCCGCCTTTCGGCCTCGCGATCGTCCTGTCCACAGCCGAGCGCCACTATGGCGCAGCAGAAGCCGGCCGCGAGCCATGCCCGCCGGCCCCCGCGGCCCGATCGCCGCACGGGACATCCCGGCCGCGGAAAGGAACGCGCCGGCCGTCCGGGCAGGAGAGCGGCGACCGCATCCTTCGCCCAACGAACCGCGGGCTGCGGCGCGCCGACCGGGTCTTCCGCACGGCACCGCGCGGCGCGGCACCCGACGATCCCTCCCACAACCGCAAGCTGGCGTCCCATATTCGCCGGAACTCCCGGAATCTCCAGACCGCGCGCTTCAGTCTCCCCGCCAGAAATCCGGCGCGGTCGCGCGCGGCATCCCCTGTCGGTCCCGGGCTGGGCCGACATGCGGCATCGGATCCGCGCGCCGGGGCATCCGCGCCCTCCAGACAATCCGCCCGTGCGTCCCCCTCTACTCTACACCAGACGCCGGTTCACGGCCAGAGCCCGGCCGCAACCGGGAATGGGGAAATGGCAGCCGGATCATCCGTGTCTTTTCCTCTTGCGCGAGGATATGGAATACATATAGTTTCGCGGGTGAACGGATGGGGATGGAGTCCCCCTTACAAGCGCCCGCCGCGGGCTGATGACTCCTGCCGCCGACCGGCAGGGGTCGTCGCCAGGCGCCCGGTTTCCTGTCGGAAGGTTTAGGTTTTTCCGCTTCCGGGCGCCGTGGAGGACTCCATGGCCGAAGCATTCGCCTTGGCCGCGCTCTGGCTGGCCCTCGCGGTGCTGGCTGCCGCCCTCGCCAATCACCTCCGAATCTCGATCGCCCTCGTGGAGATCTGCGTCGGAATCGCAGCCGGCGCGGTCGCGGAACGCTGTTTCGGTTCCGGTTCGCTCGGCGCGAACGAGGAGTGGCTGCGTTTTCTGGCCGCCACCGGCGCGATCATGCTGACATTTCTGGCCGGCGCCGAACTCGAAGCCTCCGTGCTGCGGGCAAAGTGGAAGGAGGTCACGGTCGTCGGCCTTCTGGGATTCCTCGCCCCGTTTTCAGGCTGCGCGGCCGTGGCGCGTTACGCGCTGGGGTGGGATGAGCGGGCGAGCTGGCTCGCCGGCGTGGCGCTCTCGACGACCTCAATGGCCGTCGTCTACGCCGTGATGCTCGAGACGGGCTTCAACAAGACCGACTTCGGGAAAAGCATACTGGGGGCATGTTTCGTCAACGATCTGGGTACCGTGATCGCGCTTGGCCTGCTTTTCGCGCCGTTCGGCTGGAAGACGGCCGTCTTCCTGGGCGTCGGCGCCGTTATCCTCGCCGTCCTGCCGTTCGCCACGTCCGCGCTGACGAAACTCTATGCCCACCGCACGGCGGCCATCCGCGCCAAGTGGGTTCTGCTGGTGCTGTTCGGACTCGGCGCGCTGGCCCTCTGGTCGGACAGCGAGGCCGTGCTGCCCGCGTACCTTGCCGGGATGGCGCTGGCCGGAACGGCGGCGCGGGACCATCACTGGGTGCGGCGCCTCCGCACCCTCGCCGTCGGACTCCTGACGCCCTTCTATTTCATCCGCGCCGGTTCGCTCGTATCCATCCCGGCCGTGGTGTCGGCCCCGCTGGCGTTCGCCGCGCTCCTGGGCGGCAAGGTGGCATCCAAGATATTCGGCCTGCATCCGGTCGTGTCGCGCTTCCGGAAGGATCGCGACGAACGCTGGTACTATACGCTCCTGATGTCCACGGGCCTTACGTTCGGCACGATCTCCGCCCTTTACGGGCTGAGCCGCGGCATCGTATCGCGCGGACAGTATTCGCTCCTGGTGGCCGCAGTCATAGCGAGCGCCGTGGTTCCAACCATGATCGCCAACTTCGCGTTTCTGCCGCGACACCTGTTGCGGGAGGTCGCCATGCTGGACGAGGGAGACGGCGTCGAACGTCTCGATGGGGCGGCGGCGTCCGTCGCCGAAGACAACGGGAACGGAGACGGAAGGGGGAAAAAATGAACGCGCGCGGGAACATCGTCAACGAGAACCACCGCCGCGCCGTCGGCGCAGCGCTCGCGGCCTTCGACGAGATCCTCTGCGACATAGAGGCCCGGGCGGAGGCGCGGGAAAGGACCGGAACGCTCTACATCGAGGAGAACGACATCCCGCCGGGGCGGAAGGAGCCACTGCGGAAGCGCGTGGGGGACATCCGCCGGGCGCTCGCGGAAGCCCGCGACCGCCTGCGGCTAACGCCGACGCGGACACGGGCGTCGAACGTGATGTGGAGCCGCTGCTGCGCAATCAGGGACGTATTGAGCGAGTTGTCCGCGCGGCACATGAAAGGGTACGGCGATCTGTCACCCGGAGCGTCGCGTTATCTGGACGACCTTTCCGCCAGGCTGGTCGAAGCGCTCGATGAGCTGTCGGGAGAAATCCGGAGCTGGGGTCGGGGCGCACGGTGAACGTCCGGGGCGAGCGGCATCCGCCGTCCCGAGTCGCACGAACCCGCAGCCACGGCAACCAGGCATTGCCGCGTTCCGGAAAGCGGCGGACCTGATAAGCGCCCGTCCGGAAAACTCTCCCGGCGCCCGGGTTTCTGTGACAGTTCCGCGGAGAGATTCGGCTGGAGGTTTCCCGGCAAGCTCTTAGATCCCATCCAGAAACCTTCCGCCGGAAAGGCGGCTGGCCTCGATCCGTAAGCTCCGCGCCAGAGGCCTTTGAACAGGCTCTCAGATCCCGCCCGAAAACCTGCCGCCGCGAAGCTTGCGGCTTTGCGATCTCGATTGCGCGACGGAAGTCTCCGGGCAGGCTCTTAGGGCCTATAAACTTCCTGCCGGGCGGTGGGATTCGCTAAGCGTATAGGCTGTGTGCCGGAGGTTTTCGGACGGACTCTTAGATCGCGACAGGAAGGGAGGGATGCTGTCGTTTACCATCGAGGCTGCGGATTATCCGCCTTCGACCGCCACCCCGAACGTGTCCGAGAACGCCTCGATCAGAACCGCCTCTACTTCGCTGCACGATGGGCACGCATCTCCCAGACGTTCGCGAAGCGATGTCACGCGGAAGCCGCTTATCCCGCAAGGCACAAACAGCGAAAAGCGGTCCAGATTAACGTCCACGTTCATGGCCAGACCGTGGTACGCAACCCACCGCCTGACGGCTATCCCGATGGCGCAGACCTTGCGCGGCCCGTCCGGAAAATCCAGCCAGACGCCAGTCATGCCCGGCATCCGGCGCCCCGAGAGGCCCCAGCGCGCCAGCGCCCGGATTGCGGTTTCCTCGAGACGCCGCATGTGAAGGACCAGATCCTTCCCGAACAGGCTGAGATTCAGCACCGGGTAGGCGACTACCTGCCCCGGACCGTGGTAGGTCACCGATCCGCCGCGATCCGTGCGCGTCACCTCTATCCCAAATGAACGGATGGCGTCAGGCGGAATCGGAAGATGTTCCTCTCTCGTGGTTCTGCCGAGCGTTACGACTTCCGGATGAGAGCAGAGGATCAGTTCTCCAGGCAGGCCGGGATTTCCTGCCAGGCGCGCGACTGTCAGCTTCTGAATATCGAACGCCTCGAAATATGGTATGACCCCCAGTCGCCTGACCGGAACCGCCAGCGTTCCATGCGTTGTGTGTCGCATGTCGTCCGCCTTTCGAATGCACCGGCCCATCCCGTGCCGGCGCCTGCCGGTCTCCGAGCGCCCGGCCAGACGGCCGGTAATTGTCTGCCGCGCCCATATGTAGTTGGCGCAGCGCCTGACAGTAATTGTTTACCGCCCCCTGATATCGGGACGCAGCGGGTGGAGCGGGTCCGTTCGTGGCGCGCTGCTGTCGCCCCGGTTCGCGCGCCATCAGTAGCAGCCGCTGCCTGAGAGCGGTAAAAAATTCCGCCTGAAATTATCCGCTTATTGCGGCGCCATTGCTGTCCAGTCAGGATGCGCCACTGCAAATAGCAGTCGCAACCTGAACGCGGCAAGCAAGTACGACGGCCACCGCCGTGCCTCAGGCGCTGTGCGTGCCGCACCCAAGCGCCGCGCCGGCCGCCTCCATTATGGCTTCCGACATGGTCGGGTGCGGGTGGACCATCTCGGCCAGGTCCTCCAGACGCGCCTGCAGACGCACAGCCAGCACGCCCTCGGAAATCAGGTTGGACGCCCCGGCGCATACGATGTGCACGCCAAGCACCCTGTGCGTAACGGCATCGCCTATCACCTTGCAGAAGCCGTCAGTCCTGCCGTCGCAGTGCGCCTTGCCGAGGCCGCGGAAGTGGAACTTCCCGACGAGCACCTTCCTGCCTCCGGCCCTGGCCGCATCCTCCGTAAGTCCCACGCCCGCGACCTCCAGATCGCCATACATGACCGAAGGCACCTCCATCGGGTCGAACTTCGCTGTGCGCCCGGCGGCATGTTCGGCCGCCACGACTCCCATGCGGCTGGCGGTGTGGGCGAGCTGGACGACGTCGGCCGCCACATCGCCGACGGCATAAATATGCGGCACATTGGTCTGGCAGTGCGCGTTGACCGGTATCCTCCCTTTGGGGTTCGTCCTGACTCCGGCGGCATCCAGGCCGAGTCTGGAGGTGTCAACCGTCCTGCCGACGGCCACAAGCAACCGATCGGCTTCGATGCGTTCGCCCCCTGCCAGCACCATCGAAACCCGCCCGCCGGAGACCCCGGCCTTTTCCGCCCTGGCGCCCAGGCGCAGCTCTATGCCGAGCTTCTTCATCGCCTTTGCGATTTCTCTGGCGAGGTCTTCGTCGAAGCCCGGCAGGCAGCGATCCAGCAGTTCCACCACCCGGACCCTGCACCCGAGACTGGCGAACAGGCATGCGAACTCGCAGCCTATCACTCCGGCCCCGAGGATGGTAATCTCCCGCGGGATCTCCCGCAGGTTGACGATCTCGTCGGAGGTTACGATGGTGTTTCCGTCAATCTCGATCCCCGGCACCCGCGCCGGCGCGGAACCGGTCGCAATTATGCACTTGCCCAGACCCAGCGTAACGGTTCCGTCCGCAGTCTCGACCCTGACCGTACGCGGATCGGCGAAGGAAGCGGAGCCTTTTATCAGTACGACACCCCGTTTTTTGAAGAGCGCCTCTATGCCTCCATTGAGCAGCCCCACGATCCTGTCCTTGCGCGCGGCCATCTCGGTCGCGGACGCCTCGGGCTTTCCGCACCTTATGCCGTACCCGGCCGCTGTCGCCGCCGCGCGGAACACTTCGGCCGACGCTATGAACGCCTTGGTCGGTATGCACCCCCTGTGCAGGCATGTCCCGCCCGGTTTGTACCTCTCAACAACGGCGACTTTCAATCCCATCTGCGCGGCCCGCAGGGCCGCCACGTACCCGCCCGGTCCCGCCCCGATCACCACCAGGTCGTAAATGCCCACAGTCATCCCCTCCACGTATCGCGGACCCTCAGCTTTTGCGTCCTTCCCGCCTTACGGTCTCCGCCCACTTGTCTGCCCGTTTGCCCGGTCGCATCCCGCGCCCCGGCTTCCCCGCTCCGGTCACTGTTCCTCCGCCGATCGCTATTATGCACCGTAACCGTTTGCCGCGGCCGGTTGTGAGCGCAGCGCCTGAGCGTATCCGCTATTATGGCGCCATTTTCATCCCGTTCGGGCGCGCCACTACAAACAGCGGCCGCAGCCTGAACGCGGCAAACAATTGCTATGCGCCAAGCCCCTCTTTTCACGGTTCCGGCGGGGCGCCAGGTTCCTCCCCGCCCCACCGGGCGAAACCGCGCGACCAGACGTCTCTGACCAGCCCCCCGAAACCAGGCGCGACAAGCGGGCCATAGCCGGCACGCTCCTTTTCAGCCGCGTGGATGCCCGCCAGAAATTTCTGGAACCCGGCATGCCTGGCCTTCGGCACACGCTGCATCGGTATGAGCATGGCCCTCGTACAGAACAGGCTGCGGCCGCGGACCTGGAAGTCAAGGAAGTAGAACCCGAACTCAGTGGCGAGAGCCAGATCGTCCGGTACCTGCAACCATGCGTGCCCTTCCGGCGCGACCCACTCCACTCCGCTCTCCGCGATGCTGATCTCCGACTCGATCATAAGGTCGTGCTCGCGCCCGGCCGGTCCCATCAGCCTGAGCGCGCCGGAGCCGACGGGAAACGGCGCGATGAACATGGCATCTCCCGCCGGAGAAGCCGCGCCCTCAATGGTCGCGACATATCTGATGGACAGAGGTTCGTCCGGTTTGTCCATGGGCGCCGCGGATATTTCCTCCAGCTTCGCCGAAGGCCAGAAAGATCGGACGAGACCTTCCTTAATGCGGCTTTCCGTGCGCGGGTCAGTCAGCACCTTCCGCAAATTCCCGGCCGCCAATCCCTGAAAGACAACTGTTCCGCGGGCCATGGCGTGGCCGTCAGGATTGAGAAAGCAGACGGCCGAATGGGACCCCGTCGTCCGCCCGAGAGCCTCGCCGTTGACGAACCCAAGCATCAGCCCCCGATCGCGGAAGATCAGCGCCGGCGCCCCGGCCTGCCAGAACGTGATGGCTTCGGTGGGGTAGATGTCGGGCGGCGAGCCGGGGAACCGGAACCACAGGTCCGGCGCATCATCTCTGTCCAGGACGATGAAGCGGTCGGCGGCATTGAAGGCCAGCAGCTCGGACGGCTCGAATTCCCTCCGCCGGCTCTTGAGGGGCAGGCGACGCCCGGGGCCATAGGAGCGATTGGCCGTGGCGGGGTAGACTTTGAGGCCGGCGGCGCGTCCGAGTTCCAGCGCGAGGTCGGTCATCTGCGAGGTCGTGCCGGCTCGCATCGCCAGAACGTCCTCCAGACTCCATGCCGCGATCCCTTCCTTTATATTGGACCTCACCCAGGATGCTATGGCCCTGAAGCGCTCCTCGTCCGTGCGACAGCCCTTTACGATCGCTGCCGCCAGTTCGCGCGCGCCTCGCGGAGTCCGGCAGGATCCGTTCCGCATCAGAAACCCGGTCGCGCGGTACGGACGCTCAGGCGAGCCGATCCACACATGCGGAACCGTCTCCTGGGAGGACGGCATCCAGGGTTCTGCCTTAACGCCTTCGGTCTCCAGGTTCCGCCACACATATGTTACGGTCCCGGCCTTCGGGTCCTCCTCCACCTTTTCCGAAAGCTTCTCAGGCAGCACCCTGTGGATATCTAGCGGCAGATCCTTCGGCGCTATCACCACCCACTGGGATACCGCGCGCGGCGCGTCTATCTCCATGAAATTGAAGCCCATCCTCAGCTCCGGATCGAGCTCGTCGGACTGCCTCCTCTCGAGGTATGCATACTCCACGATCGAGCCCGGTCGCAGCCTGTACATGCTCGCCGCCTTCGCGAAGCTGAAGTTTTCCATATGTTCAGGCACATATATCCTTCCATCCGGCTGGACGGTTCGCACGAAGACGATGTCGTCTTCCCTGGCCTCTATCGGCAGCTCGCCCAGCTCCTCGACGCCCTCCTGGTTAATAACCTTCTTCGCGATATGGATGTAGGATTCGGTTGAGTAATCGGGGTATATCCGCGTGACCATGAAATCCACCAGCCAGGCGTAATTGCTGCGCGGATACCTTGCCTGCGTGAAGCGCTCAGTGTCCACGTCCTTCAGCGTAACGTCGTATTTCTCCCACCACTTTTCGCCGGAGCGGCGGAGCGAATTGAGCCTCGCGCGCAGATCGAGGTCGTTCCGGCGCGAGGCCAGCCATGTCTCGAGAAGCTTTACGGCCTCGTCGCGTTTTTTCAGGGTCAGCGCAGCGTCCACCAGCCTGACAAGATTTTCCCGCGAGAGGGGGTTGGCCGCATAGAGCCGCGCCGCAAGCGCGTACGTCCCTTCCGCATCGCCTTTGCGTCGCGCAATCTCCAGCCTGTAGATGTCCATTCCATACTTCCGTTCCGGGAAAGCCGCGGCTTCCTCCTCGACCAGCTTCTCCGCGTCGGAGAACCGTTCCCTTTCCATCAGCAGCCTGAACCACTCATCCATCCCCAGACGGCCTTCGCTCCGCAGCCGTTCATATATCCGCCATGCCTCAGCCTTCGAAGATCGCCGGTTGAGAAACGCAGCCAGCCGCGGCAGGCAGGCCGGCTGGGCCTTCGCGGCGGCGGCCAGTTCCCTTTCAGCCAAGGTCCACATTCCCCTGGCGGCGTAGCTTTCAGCCAGCGCCATCCTGGCCGCTGCCGACTCGGGCCAGGCTCGCGCGAGCGAGGCGGCCACCTCATGGGCCCGGTCAGTCAATTTTCTGGCTGAAAAGAACCTCCAGAGCGCCAGGAGAGGTTCATGGGCGCCTGGGACCGTTGCTACGGCCCTTTCGCGCAGCGCCCTGGCCTCCTCGGGGAGCCTCGACGGGCAATGGCCGCCGCGTTCAGCCGCTTCTTCCAGCAGGGACGCGGCAAGCTCCAGACAGTGGACCGATCTGGACGCGGTCGCCGCCGCGGCCCTAGCCAGCGCCTCCATCCCCTCCGGATCATTTTCCTCCGCGCAGGCCAGTCTCAGCCATTCTGCCTCGGCCAAGTCCACGGCTCCGGCGAGGGGTGTGAGCGTCTCCGCGGCGCCGGCTCCGCCGCCTCCGGATCCCGCTCCGCTCGCGGTGCCAAGGCGGTCTGCGCATGCTGCGCGAAGCCAGGACGCCAGAGGCCCTTCGCCCTCGGAGGAAAACAGCATGCCGCGTATCGCCGAGGCCCTGTGCGATGCGGCGGTTTCGTCCGTGGGGGGATCGAACGCCATGTCGGGCACCAGACCGAAATCGGCGGAGAGCACTCTGACGGACACCGTCACGGGCCCCCGGACCTTGACCAGCAACGGATTGTCGCCGCGCGCAAGCCTGGTCCTGATCAGGGTCGCGGGACGTTCATACCGGCGTTCGCCCGGCTTCCGGTGGATCGGCATGCCGCGGAGGAAGAGCGCGGTTTCGCGCGGCGATTCCACGATTATCGCGACGTCCTGTTCCCGCGGGAGCGATATGTTGGCCATCGCGTAGTAAACGCCATCCTCCAGCGGGACTTCCGGCGGGGCATCGCCCCCGGCGGCCAGAAGCGCCTCTTCGATGTTGAGCCTGCCGAAAGGCGCCTCGATGCCGCGCGCCATCCATATGCGCCTGCCCGATTCGTCCTTCGCTTCCAGGTTTTTCGGCGGCAGGCTTTCCGGCGGGAATCGCCGCTCCATCGGGTCCGACCGGCGGGCGAGGAAGCGGCCATACGGACCGGCCACGAGCCACCACCGGCCTACATACCCGATCCCGGCGAGTATCTTCCGCGCCTCGGCAGGCCGGTTCGACAGCAGGCACAGCTCCGCCGCCAGCCCGGCCAGATATATACGGGATGCTTCCGGCGCCCCAGCCATCGCTTCACGAAATGCCTTCTCGACCGCGTCCCGCGCCTCGACCATGGACAGCATTTTCATGGCGCGCGCGGCGAAGGCCCTGACGCGGGCGTCCGATGCCGCGGCCTTCACGCCGATAAGGTCTGCCTCGAGCGCCTTTTCATACATGCCCCGCGCCATGCGGGAGGCGCGCAGGCCTTCGATGGCTTTCAGATCGCTTGGCGCGGCGGCGAGCGCGTCGAGGAAGACCTTCTCCGCTCCGGCGAAATCGTTCGCCAGGAGAAGCTGGTAGCCGCCAGCAGCGGGACCTTCCGGCAGCCTGAGAGGCGCTGCCTTCGGCTCGGAGGTTTCCCCTTCACCGGACGGCGCGCTCCCTTTATGGAATATCAGGACGGCGGCCGCGCAGGCGATCGCCGCCGCAACGGATCTGGCCGCGCCCGGCCTCCCCCCGGCCGCCCTTCTCCTCGCGATCACTTCTTCCCTCCGTCTTGCGCCGGCTCGTCGTCGGCGGGACCTCCGCCAGCGCCACGATAGCCATCACCGGAGGATCCCCCGGCCCTATCTCCTTCGATGACCCGCCCGGCGCCCTCGCTCCGGTGCGCGTCCGCTCCGGGGCCGACGTTCCCCGTCCCGCTGGGACCGCCGCCGGCGCCCGCGACGAAGACGTGAGCGCCAGCACGCCGGAAATACAGATACGATGCCGCTCCCGCCGCCGCCAGCAGAACGCTCACATACTGGGCGGTCGTCATCCATCCGTTCAGCGCCGGTAATCCCGGACCGACATCGTCGCGCATAAGCTCGACCAGGAACCTGCCGGGAGCATACAGCAGAAAGAACATCGCCGTCGTCTGGCCATCGAATCTGCGCCTCCTGTATGTCGCCTCAAGAACCAGCCACAGCAGGAAGGCGCCGAGCGACTCGTAAAGCTGCGTGGGATGGATGTGCAGCGAACCCTCGGCCGCGGCGGGTATCAGCCCTTCGTGCAGGTGCTGGAAGAACGCCGGGCTGCCGGGCGGGAACGAAACCGCCCACGGCAGGTCCGATGGTTTGCCGAAACAACAGCCGTTCAGAAAGCATCCGATCCGGCCGAAGGCCAGCCCCAGCGCCACAGTCGGCGCGCACAGATCGCAGAACCCGATCACCGGAAGCTTCCGCCTCCGCGCGAAAACGACCAGTACGGCTATGGCCGCGATCAGCCCCCCGTAGAAGACCAGCCCTCCCTCCCATATCTTGGGTATGTCCCACAGGCGGGATGCGTCGAAGACATCCTCTCCCAGCCGCGGGTCGTACCTGTAGAAGAACGCGTCCCGGAACATTGCCACATGGGCAAGGCGCGCGCCGGCGACGCCGGCCAGCACGGCGTATAGCGAATAATCCAGGATGTCGTCCCGTGAGAAGATGCTTCCTCTGGCGCGCCTGAGCGCCGACCATGTCCCGGTCAGATAGGCGATCATAATCATCAAGCCGTAGCTGAATATCGGTATGCTGGCGCCGATGAACGGTATCGGTATCTCCAGCAGACGGCTGCGCATTCAGGTCCTCCGCACGGATGAGTTATCCCTGGCGGGCGCGGCGAATCTCCGGGCCGGGTCCTTGCGGCGTTTCGGACTATGCCGCGCAATCGTTTGTCGCACCTCGCACTGCCTTATATCTCCCGGGGAGAAAAGGATAGCAGCGCGCCCCGGACGAAACTATCCCCCCCTGAACGATTGCTATGCCGCCGGGGGGATGGGAGCATGGAGGCGCCGGCGGGATTCGAACCCGCGTATGATGGTTTTGCAAACCATTGCCTTACCGCTTGGCTACGGCGCCGTCGAACCGGATGGATCGTGCCTCCGGCGCACGGGTCTTGGCGCCCGGCTGCGGATAAGGCCCGATCCGCCCGTCCGCCGGCCCAATATACTCAGCCGATCCGCCGTATCAACTGCCCTTTGGAACCTGCGCCCACGATAAATGTTTCTCTCTAGCGGCCGGCCGCGGGAATGGGGAATGCCAGCGAGGACCAGAATCGGGTTCCCGCTATGGAGCCTGGCTGCAGTCCGCCGCGGCGGGATCTGCAGGAACGCCGCGGGGAGCATGGCCGTAAGTGCGTGGATTCCCGGGTCAGGAGACGAGGGCTGGACAGTTGGAAGGTCCGCGATTTTGCTGGACGGGAATCCGGATTCCGGTAATCTTCGCTTCCAATACACGGCCGTCCCTGATGCGGGAGGGGAGGGGGACGGACGGGGAATCTCCGGATTCGCGCGCCTGCGGGTTCGATTCCCGACGCGGAGGCGGCCAGCGATCGGGCAGTACGGTCTTTCATCCACGGCCGCGAGGGAGGCGGCGTTTCCCCTTGAGGCGCTGGCGCCGGATTTCCGGGAAGGAGGTTCAGCGCATTTCCCATCAGGCGCGCGTCTTCTGGGACTGTTCATCGGTTGAGGTATCACCGTGGCATCCGGCAATCCGCTCGCTCACATAATGGATCATGCGGTCGCCGCCATAGACAGGAGCGGCGGTCTGCGGTGGCTCTGGAGCCTGGATCCTGACGCGGCCCACGAGCGACTCGCGGCGCTCAATGCCGCCGGCGGTCCCATGACCATAGGCCCCTTTGCCTGCGTGCTCACAAAGCACATGCTGGGGCAGGCAATCGTCGGCGCGATCCTGTGCGCGATAGCCATAAAGGCGGCGAGGGAGGCCGCAAGATCTGTCGAGTCCGGAACGGCGCCGAGGGGAATACTGGCGCACGCCGTGGAATCCCTCGTCCTGTTCGTACGTGACGAGATGGTGATACCTGTCGGCGGCCGTCACGCTGCCCCGCTCACGCCGCTTTTCCTTACGTATTTTTTCTTCATCCTGCTGGATAACCTTTTCGGCATGATCCCCGAAGTCGGCACTCCCACCGGCAACATAGGCGCGACATTGACTCTGGGACTCACTGTGCTCGCTACCGTGCTCGTTGCAGGCATGGCCAGGCAGGGACCTGTGGGATTTTTCGCCCACATGGTTCCGCCGGGAACGCCGTGGTGGATGTGGCCGCTGATGTTCGCGCTCGAACTGACCGGCCCCATCATCCGGTGTTGCGTCCTTGGCATCCGGCTTTTTTCAAATATGATCGCCGGCCACCTTGTGATCGCGAATACGCTCGGCTTGGCGGCATATCTCGGCCCGGCGATATTGATCCTCGGCGTGCCGCTCGCTGTAGGGATCGCGATGCTGGAGGTGCTGGTCTGTTTTATTCAGGCCTACGTGTTCACGCTGCTGAGCATCATTTTCGTAGGGGCGGCGCTGCATCCGGAGCATTGAGGGGCGGCCGCGAACGGCGGGAGGAATGTACCCCCGGCAGGTTCCAGTTTGAATGCCCGGGGCGGACGACTGACGGAAGGGGGAAACGGAGAAAACCGGAAGGAAGCGGAGAGGAAGGCGGGTGGGCCGGCATTGCGCGACCGGCGCTCGCACATTAGGAGCCTGTCC
>JAOACM010000325.1 GCA_026417845.1 Planctomycetota bacterium
TCCGATGTCTACGCCCAGGAACAACTCACCGAGCCGCTCCCCGCCCATTTCCCGTCCCTCCCTCGCTACATTTCTGCCTTGGCTACCCTATGGAATTGCCTGCCCGGTTCAGGTAGCGGCCGCCATTCTGCAGCGACTCGCCCGAACGGAACATTCATGTCGCCTCTACACTCTACCAGCTGCGCCCCAGACACACGGACAGGGCAAACGATTACTATCTTCTGTGCTCTTATCCTGGCGGATGATATGCCGCCCGCCGGATCCGGCAGGCGCGTATCGCGCCTGCCTGCAACCCTCAGTTTCCTTTCCGACCAGGTTTGGGATCGCCAGGGTCTTCAACAGGCTGAAAGGGCAAGGGAGGACGATCGCTCTTTCCCCTGCTGTGCGCTCCCGCAAACACATGGTACAACACTTCCTGCGCCCTTACGATTTTCCCGCCCTTCCGGCGCCGGACCCGCTTGTAACTTCCATCCGGAAGCATTTGCCATGCTCTGTCGTTGTCGCGGAGCGACAGGTCCAGCACCCGCAGTACATCTTTCTTTACGCCCGGATCCAGCACCGGGAACAGAAGCTCCAGTCTGCGGTCGAGGTTCCGTTCCATCCAGTCGGCGCTTGACAGGTAAACTTCCTCGTTACCCCCGTTGCGGAAGTGGTATATCCGGCTGTGCTCCAGATAGCGATCTACAATGCTTACGACGCGTATGTTTTCCGAAAGTCCCCTCGCTCCTGGCCTCAGGCAGCACATACCGCGGACCACGAGATCCACCCGGACGCCGGCGGCCGAGGCGCGGTACAGGGCTTCTATTATCTCGGGATCTGTCAGCGAGTTGATCTTGGCGCGGATAAAACCGGGGCTCTCAGGAGAATGACGTTCGGTCTCTCTCTCTATCAGAGCCAGGAATTTCCTGCGCAGGCCCGTGGGCGCCATCTCGATATGATTCCATTTCGGAGGCATGGAATATCCCGTTATAACATTGAAGAATGCAGAGATGTCCTCGCCTGTGTCCGGGCGCGCGGTGAGCAGTCCGATGTCCGTGTACTGACGCGCCGTCCGGTCGTTGTAGTTTCCCGTCCCCAGATGAACGTAGCGTCTTATGCCGTCCTCCTCGCGCCGCACAACGAGCATGGCCTTGGAATGCGTTTTGTATCCAACAACGCCGTAGATCACATGCGCTCCCGCAGCATCGAGGCGGCGGGCCCACTGGATGTTCGCCTCTTCGTCGAACCGCGCCCTGAGCTCGACGACCGCGGTGACCTGCTTGCCGGCTTCGGCGGCGCGCATGAGGGCCGCGACGAGAGGGCTGTCGCCGGATACCCGGTACAGAGTTATCTTGATTGCCAGAACATCAGGATCTTCCGCCGCCCGCGCCGCAAGTTCGACTACGGGATCGAAGGAATGGAATGGGTGGAAAAGCGCAAAGTCCCCGGCCTGAATGGCGCGGAATATGTCCCTGGAGCCGGCTACCCGGGGGTGCAGAACGGGCTGACGGGGAGGCTCCTCCAGATCCGGCCTCCTTACCAGCGGAGCAAGGCCGAAAAGCCCTTTGGGATCCATGAGCGTCCCGACGCGTATGCAATCGTCCTCGTCGAGCTCGAGCCGCTCCAGGAGGTAGGCCGCGACAGGCGGCGGAGCATCCGCAAAAATCTCCAGACGTACCGCCGCGTTGCGCCTGCGATCCCTGACCTGCCTCTCCATGGCGACGAGGAGATTTTCCGCATACTCGTCTCCGGCATCAATATCGGCGTCGCGCGTGACGCGGAAAAGGTAGGCCCCCCCTGTTTCGTAGCCGCCGAGGAGCCGGCTGGCCGCAGCTACAATGACATCCTCCAGCAATGCGAACCGCTTAATGCCTCCGGCGTCAGGCATCGGCACAAAACGGCCGAACGAAGGCGGAACCTGCACCAGTATCTGGCCGGCCTGCGCAAAATACTGGCGGCGGTCGGAACCGGCCGCAGGTCGCGCATGGAACAGTATGAACATGGCGCCGCTCGCAAGGAGCGGGAACGGGTGGGCGGCATCCACCGCGAGCGGGGTGAGAACCGCCAGGAGTCGTTCTGAAAACCAGTTCAGGAGGTACTCGCGATCCGCCTCCGTCCACCGCTTCGGCCTTGCGATTTCGATGCCGTTCCGCAGCAGGCCGGGCAGCAATTCCCGCCCTATGCATGCCTGCAGGCGCCTCGTGAGCCGCCGAGCTCTTGCCTTCGCCTCCTTCAGTATCCACGCGATGGAGCGATCGTAAGGCCTGATATCCCCACCGCCATCTTCGACAACCCTTCGAAGGAGCGCCATGTGGACCATGTAGAACTCGTCCAGGTTACCGGCCACTATGGCGGCGAACCTGCACCTGTCCAGTATCGGAACCCGTTCGTCCTCCGCCTGGGCGAGCACCCTCGACTGAAACTCGAGAAGACTGAGCTCCCGCTCTATCAGGCGCCTTTTGCCGGTTCCTTTCACGCCCATACCCTCTTGATCGTTACTTTCAGACCCGACACGTCTTCGAACAGCCCCGCCTTTCCCCGCAGAGCAGATTCTTCCGCCGAGAAATCGTGGGCGGCTCTGACGGATATTCTCACTTCCGTGTCGTTGACCCGCACCCCGGCAAGTGTGATGTTGCGGTCGTGCCCCCTGTCGAGCGCGTCCGCTATCCGGAGCAGGGCGGCCAGCTTCGACACGCGCATCCGGTCTTCCACCTGGAGCGCCATGTACTCGGCGTGACTCGAGGTCGGGCGCGACTTGCGATGATAGCGGGCCACCAGAGCCGCCAGCCTCTTGTCGCTCTCGCTCAGCCCGACCAGGTCCACTCCGTTTATTATGTACATGCTGTGCTTGTGATGATCGTCGTCGTTTATGAAACGGCCTATGTCGTGCAGGAGAGCCGCAACCTCCAGGATGAAGCGGTCGCGCCCGTCGAGATCCAGGCAGCAGGTCAGGGCGTCAAAGAGGTCTGCTGCAAGCGTCCGGACATGTTCGGCGTGCGCGGCATCTACGGCGTACCTCTCAAGCAGCCCGCGCACGCAGCTGATCGTCTGATCCCGGAAATCCAACGTGTTCTTTTCGCCTTTCATCTCTCTCAACATGTCACCGATCAGCGCCGACAGGAAATCCGCATCAGGCAGGAAAACCCTCATCGCCCCCGTATACTCGGTGAACGCTTGAAGCGACATCATCGCCGGCAGGGCCATTTCCGCCTCGGCAACGCTCAACCCCAGACGCGATGCGACTTCCTCCTTCGAAAAGCCGGATATCTCCCTTGCCGCCAAGACGATATCTCCGGCACGGGCGACACGCCCGTCTTCGACAGCACGGAACCTCTTCCCAATGAACCTCTCCAGAATCCCGGCAAGAAGCGAATTCACGACCACGCACGCATCAACGGGATCGGACCCTATGAGGTCTCTGATTGATCCGACGGTCATCCGGATCAGTCTTTGCATCAGAACGGGCGAGTCGGTTCTTTCACCGGAACCGCCATAAAGAAGGCGCGCTACGCCCATGCGGCGCGAGCCGCACGCGACTATATTCCCGTTCCTGAGCAACATCAATTCGGTTGACCCGCCCCCGAGCTCGATAGCCAGAACGCGACGAAGACGGGCCAGGTCGTTCGCCTCAAGGAACGACCGCAACGCATGATAGGTCAGTCGCGTCTCCTCTTCGGCACTCAGCAGGTCCAGCGTCAACCCGGAAATGTGGCGCAGGCGGTCTATCACGACCTCGCGATTGTATGCCTCGCGTATGGCGCTCGTCCCGACAACCTTGCACAGGGAAACCGCGTTTTCCCTCAGGATCCGGCTGAAGTTCAGCAGGACTTTGCCGAGGGATCGAACAGTTGCCGGCGAAATAAACCCGAGCCGGAAGGTATCGGTCCCCAGGGCGATCGGATGAACCGCATGCTCAATGGTTCTCAAGGCGCCGTGACGTCCGATCTCGACCGCCTTCATGCGGACCGATGTCGCGCCTATATCTATGGCCGCAACGCGCTTGGGATGAGCGTCGGCTTCGCTGCTGGCACGCTTCATGCTGGCATAAAACCCAATAAGCTTTAGCGTAGCGCTTTGCGTCTCCCCAATGGATAAGGCTTTATACCCCGCCGCCATTCTCATGGCAAATAAAATAAGGCAAAAGATTGTATTATAAAAATGTTCAACGAAAATTAAGCGCCTGTCCGGAATGCTCGTGGCAACCAAAGCTTCCGCAACACAGGACACCGGCCGATCAGAGCCTTGTGATTGTTTGCCGCGTCCGTGTCACGGCTGCTGTTTGCAGTGGTGCGCCCGAAGGGGAGAACAATGACGCCACAATAAGCGAACACTTTCAGGCGCTGCGTCCACACATATGGGCGCGACAAACAACTGCCCACGCATTTTAAGGGCCTGTCCGAAAACCTCCGGCACGCAGCTTGTATTGTTTACCGGGGTCAGGCTGGGGGGCTGCTCGTAATGGTGCACCCGGACTGAACGGTGATATCGCTCGCCATACATCCGGCGCCCACGCCCCTGTGCCCCGCACACGTACGAGGCGGCAAACAATTACGTTTTTAGATAGGCACTAAACCGCGGCGCATGTTCGCGGGGGCGCTACCGCCCGGCGGCGCCGCCTGCTCCGGGCACCGGAGCGGGCACGGGCCGCGCGGTCGCCCCGCACGCGGGACCGGTCGCCACGCAAACCGCCGCCGCGGCCAGGAAGGCCGGCGGCAGCGGGCCGCGATGCGCCAAGGTGACGGAACGGCCGTCCGCGCGGACGATCGTCACGCTGGGGAACAGGTGGCGCGAGATGCTTTCGGGCGCCGGCATGTCGGCAAGGCGGGCGCCCCAGCCGCCGGGAAGGCCCGCGACAAGCTCGACTATCCTTAGCAGGCGCGCCACTCCGCCATACAGCTCTTGGAACGCCCACCCCGCGTCGAAGTAGTCCATGACCGACGCCCGGCCGTCGCCGGCGCCAGCGGCGGCGATGACGGAGCGGAAAAGTTCCGAGTCGGCCAGCGACCGGCCTCCGGCCTTCAGGTGGCGAACGGCCCTCTTAAGATTGGCGACGTTAGAGCCGAGAACCAGCTTTGAGCCGACGACGGCGGCGGACGGCGAGAAGGCGAGCGAGACCGGGAGATAGTGGATCGCGACGCCTTCGAAATCGATCCGGCTGACCGGAACTCCCCGCAGGGCCCCGAACCCGCCCTTCTCCGAGGCGTACTTCATGAGGAGAGGTATTGCCCTTTCGGCCCCCGCCGGATTTTTCACGTCAAGCATCACCGCGAAGGCCGTCCACGCCGAGGCCGGATCGTCCGCCGCCTGACGGGCGAAGCTGGTCATGACTATGTTCCCTTCGAGGT
>JAOACM010000326.1 GCA_026417845.1 Planctomycetota bacterium
ATTTCAGCGAAAATAATCCACGACAACGTCTTCGAATCCACCGTCTGCCAGACGATAGAGGCGGAGGTGGAAATCGCGGCGGACGCGGAGGCCGGGTTACGAGACATTGAGATTTCTCCTGCCGGAGGCGAGTCATTCATCCTGCCCCGACAGGTGAACGTGATCAGGGTCGTCTTCGTGGAGCAATCCGACGAAGGGGGGCGCGTGGAATCTGTTGGATTACCTCTCCGTGAGGCGATCCCAACAATAACCGTTACGGAACCCGATCCGGAAAGCACATATGCTGTCATCCGTTACGTCAATAGGGAGACGCCAACGGTTCGCGTTAGAGGTTTTATCGAAGACCCGGTGGCGGCGATATCCCGTTGCATACCTCAGTGCGAGATATCCGGAAGTCCTGTCGCCTTGAATGCGGCAGGCCTGGGTAAATTCTCCTTCGATGCGTCAGTTCCGGTAACGCTTGGGGAAAATGCCATCTCGATTTCGACCACCAATGCGCTGGGAGGCGCCGGAAACAGAATAGTGCGCATAAATATCAGAGGCGATAATGTACTGCTCCCGGGGCCTGTCAACCTGAAAGATTTTCCTTCGAAACCGTCCGAGGCCGTTTTCGATCAGTATCGGGTGCGTGTGAAGTTCAACGGGCCCCTGAGCGAGGATGTGCACGACCGGATCGATGTGGCTCTCGTAAATGCCCTCTCGCCGGACCTGCCTGCCGTTTATACAACCCTGACGGAAAAAGGTAGATCCTCGCTGTGGTTCTCCGATAACTCAGGCAAACTTGTCGTATCGCTATCCGACAAGCCGTTGTTCGATCCAGTCCTGCACGATACCGCAGGTGCGGACGTGGTCGTCCAGAACTCGTCCGGAGAGGCGGTATATCTCAAGGCATCGCTGATCGAAACCGAAGAACACAGTCTCGAATTCCTGTCGAGCGGTCTTTTCGCGAGGATTGAGTTCGACACCACGCCGTCTCCCAACATTCCTGATAGCGCCCGCTTGCTCGTCCATACGATAACCGCAGGTACTGATGAAGTGGCGGTGCTAGAGAGCGGAGACAACACATGGATGTTTTCCGGCGGCGGGTACGAAGTGGAGATATTGCCTGTCGCGACCGTGCCGCTTGGGGCGGTATCCTCCGACGGTGCCCGCATTGCGAGGGTTCGCAACCATTCGTGGATCGAACCGGAAATGATGGCGATCGTCAACTGGGCGGATGCGAAAGGACTTCGTATCGAGAGCGAGCCGACGGTCTACAAGCAACCCGAGCTCGGACCGGCCGGAAATATATACGGGGAGATCGTCGGGATAACTGAAAAGGGAGAAGCTCCCGCTCCGTTCAAGGGTACACTGCGGATCGAGGACGTCGTCAGTTCTCCCGGACTCTACTCCGGCTTGGCGTTGACCGTTACGGGAACGGATGGCTTCGGTACGACGATAGACCTTGGTATGCGCCGCGTCGAGGAGGGGGCGTACGAAAGCAGGCCATTCCATGCGACAGCCGTCGGACCGGCGGCGGCTGTTTATCCGCCTTCGGAGTTCGACGGATTCAGGGACGAGATCCTGCCTGCGGTCGTTTGCTGTTACGGGTCGCGATCGCATGTCCGGGTAGGTCCTGCCGACCCGGCTGCAGCCGGAAAGCCTTCTTTCGAAATTCCCATCACGCCTGTCGGCGATCCGCCAGGCGCCGAACGCAAGGTGCAACCCGCCCCCCCGAAAGGCGACCCTTCGCTGAGCGCCTGGGATGTTGGAACTCTAGATAAGGCCAAGGCTTTGCTGGAGCGAAGGCGAGGGATGCTGCTCGCCGGTCTGTTCTTCTCCATGCTGAAATGGGACGCCGAAGTCAACAAGGACTGGGAGTTTCCATGGCGATCCGACGCTCCGGACTGGGCGGAGATCGCTGAGAAGGTTTGCGAAAAGTACGGCTTAACCTTGGACGCGGAGGGACCCGACGCATGGCTGGATAAGCTTTCCGAAGTCAAGATTGAACCTTTCGCCAGATATAAGCGCATGGACGTTCTCCACGGCTCTCTCTACGGGATCCCGGGTCAGGCTGGCATCCTCGATGCCGCCGGCCTCATGAATATTCTAGGGTCGAACCCCGCGCCCGATAAGATAGGCATGATACTGGAACGCGAAGGCTTCCTGCATTTCGAGGACGCGAAGTGGGCAATGAAGCATGCCGTCAGGGCGCAGATAGCGAATTACGAGAACATGTGGCTGTACTGGGTAGACAGCGGCCGCTTGTGGCTGAAGGAACTGGGTGGCGAGGTCATAAAAAAGACAGGGACTCCGGAACAACTGCGGGCAATTTCCCTGACCTACTGGACGCTCTTCGTATGCGGTTCGATGTGGGGCGAGATCGTCGCCGAGATGGGATTAGTTCGAGGCTCGGCGCAGATAATGCTGGAAGAGGCGACGTTCGGCCTGGCGACCAGGCGGGTCGGCCCGGCCACGGTCGCGAGGCGGATGGGATGGGAAAATCTCGGCGTCACCACCGCCCGGCAGGCGCTTATGGTCTCACGACGCCAGGCTGGCGGCAAGATAGTCCGGATGGCACTTAATGAATCAGATGCGGCCAGACTTTACGCCCGCTTGGACGCTCCGCAAGAGGCCACGGTTGACGAACTGGCGGACCTTATAGAGAATGCGATCATGAGGGCCGACAGGCCGATCCGCGAAAGGTTCGCGAAGCATTTGGAGGTCCTGAGGGGGATGAGGAAAGACATAAAATGCTTTACTAGCGAAAACCTAGGGAACTTAGGGTTTTCACCCGAAGAAAGAATCGAAATTATTGAAGCTGCCCGAAGCGGCAGATTGCTAGGTTATGTTTTACCGATCCCAACGAAGGATGGCATGAGATACGTTCTGTTTGTGAACACCTTGCCTCAGAAGATAGCTAAAGAAGAAAGAGCTTCTTTCTTGTTCCATGAGATAGATCATATTGTCACAAGGCAACGGGATCCGAGGCTGGCCCATCCGGCCGAGCCGCCGTGGTTGTATCCATATAGCCCTCTGGCATCAGAGTATTTGACCTATCATGCCCAAAACGATTTCAGAATGTTGTTTGCGACGCTTCGAAGCAAGAGATGGAACGATGAAGACATACGAAAGATGGCGGAAATGTCGCTGCGAATCCCATGACGCATAGAAAGGAGTTGGATAAATGGCAGATTGGAGCAGATTCGATTACGAAAGAGATCCAAAATACAGGGAGATGAAATTTTTGAGGAAAAGATACGTGTGTTGTCTGATCAATTCGAGATGGAAACCACGGTTACTGTCAGAACTGGAGAATCTGCAGACCGTGCACGAAAGCTTGCGCAAAGGGACAGAAATTCCTGAAAACATAATTACCAAGATAAACCAGACTTCTGACGGGAATTTTGAAAGCTGGCAAGAGCGATGGACGCCGGGAAACGCTGTTTGTGGAGGGGCTATAAGTACGGAAGAGGGATATAGAGTTTCCCTTTATATTCCCGGCGTTATTGAGAAGATTCCGCCTCCATGGCTCCCGCCGCGATACTTGATGGCTGAAGGATTCCGTTTCGCCGTATTAACGATATGGATTTGTGGGCTTGCGTGGATTCTCCTCAGGCGGTCCATGCCACCCGTCGAAGTAAAGGGATTCAGCGTAATCGTTCCTCCGGAGGGGGCAGCTTTTTGCGTGCATTGCGATGGTAAGGTCAGCCGCAAGTCGCTGATAAACGCCCGTACAGAGGACTTCCTTGTATGGGATAAAGCTTCTCCTTCCGGCCCGGTCCCGCTTAATCCTGACGGTTCGCACCTTGACTGGGCGCGCGAGATAATGGACGCGCAGTGGCGGGCGCTGGGTTTCCGGAATTCAATGTTTAATGAGTTCAGGAAGAATGTGGTTAACTGGCAAAAAAATTATGTTGACCCATTTCTTCGTGCGGCGGAGTCGTTGGGCGGAGGATCCAAGGCCGGGGAAACTGAACAAAGCCCCCCGTTAGGACAGTAGAGACGGCGTCCGCAGGACCCTGACCGACGAGTTCGGCAGGACGCACGTCGTCGAACTCGATGCCGGCGCCAGGACGATCACGGCCTTCACCGAAGGCATGAGGGATACGCGATTCGTCTCCAGCAGGCTCGACGGCAGGGGCTGGGCGGCGGAGACATCCTCTTACTTCGGGGTGACAAAGCGCGATATCCGCGACGACGGCGCGGTCCTCGCCGCGACCCCGCCGGCGCGGGGCGAGTCGCGCGTGGTCCTCGACGGACTCGACAGGATCAGGGAGACCAGAACTCCCGCCGGAAGCTCCAGGACGGATTACGACCCGCTCTCCGGCGACCTGGTCTCCGCCGCGACCGTCCTCGGCAACGATATCTCGTATTCCAGAAACGCCGCCACAGGCGACCTGAACGGGTCTTCCGACTACTTCGGAACGACCGCCCGCATCCTGAGGCGCGACCCCAACGGCAACGTGCTCGAGTACGAAATACCCGTCGAGGGCGCCCGGCCGCTGAGATTCCAGCTCGGCTACGATGACGACGACCGCCTGGTCCGTCTGACGGGCCCCGACGGCATCGTTGAGGAAAGGACGTACACGCCCGGCGGGCTGCTTGCGTCGGCGAAAGTCGCCGGGCGCGAGACGAGGCTGGAGTACAACGCGCTCGGGCAGGCGGCCTCGATCGTCGCCCCGTCCGGCCGCCGTGTGGAGAAAAACTTCGACGAATTCGGCCTGTTGAAGAGCGTCTCCGCCGGCGGGCTGACATCCAGATACGAATACGATCCGGCGACGCGGCTGCTCTCGCGCGTCATTCTGCCCGGCGGGCGGAACGTGGCGTACGAGCGCGACGATTTCGGCCGCGTGCGGCGCGTATTCGATCCGAAGGGGAACGCGATAGAGTACAGATACGACGACCTCGACCGCGTCGTCGGGATAATCCACCCGGACGGCGTCAGCGAGACATTCAGATACAGGCCGAAGGGCGAAGGCCCGGACCTCGAAGAGCACATTGACCGCGCCGGCAGGAGGACGAAGTTCCGCTACGATCTTGCCGGGCGGCTGATCCGCCGCGAGATGTTCGACGCGGCGGGCAATCCTGCCGGGACCGTCATCTACACGTACAACCCCGCGGGGCAGGTGACTGGCGAGGCCTTCGATGGCGGCGATGCCGTCGCGCGGGGATACGACAGGCGCGGGCGGCTGGAGTGGATCGAACAGGGCGGGAGCAGGTGCGAATTCGGCTACGACAACGCCGACCGCCTGACGCGCAAGGCGTGGCCCGGCGCGGAGATGACTTGCTCATATGATCCGGGCACGGGGCGGCTGGCGTCGGTCTCGATGGCGGACGGCTC
>JAOACM010000327.1 GCA_026417845.1 Planctomycetota bacterium
GAAACCTGCCGGCGCGAAGCTTACGCCTCTGCGCGCTCGACTTCGCGGCGGGAGTTTTCGAACAGGCTCTCAGCCGGGTCGCGGCCGGCGGCAGGCGGATCTTCGCCTGATGTGGCGCGAAGGCAGGAAGGGGCCGGATCGCGGGGGATCCGGGATTGCGTGGGAGGACGCATCATGGGAAACGCCGGCAGGAAGCTGAAGATCGTGATGAATACGGGCGGGGGCGACGCGCCGGGGCTTAACGCCGTGATCCGCGCGGTGACGCTGTCGGCCCTGAACCGCGGCTGGGAGGTCTACGGAAGCCCTTACGGCTACCAGGGGCTTATGGACCCCTCGAAACTCATACGCCTGACCGCCGAGATGGTCGCCGGGATCACAAGCCGCGGCGGCACGATACTTGGAACCAGCAACCGCGGCAATCCTTTCAGTATGGTGGTTAAGGACAAGGATGGGAGGGATATCGAAAAGGACATGTCCGATGTCGTCGTGAAGAATTTCAGAAAGCTGAAATTCGACGGGCTTATCGCCGTTGGCGGCGACGGCTCGCTGACCATAGCCCACGGCCTGTCGAAGAAAGGCATCCCGGTCATCGGTGTGCCGAAGACAATAGACAACGACCTGGAATCTACGGTCATAACGTTCGGCTTCGACACGGCCGTTTCGACGGCGACGGAGGCGATAGACAAACTTCACTCGACGGCAGAGAGCCACCAGCGGGTGATGGTGGTCGAGCTGATGGGCAGACATTGCGGATGGATAGCGCTGAATTCGGGGATATCCGGTTCGGCCGACGTCATCCTGATCCCCGAGATACCCTTCAGGATGGAAAAGGTCTGCGGGAAGATACGCGAGGTGGAGCGGTCTGGCAGGCATTATGCCATAGTCGTCGTGGCCGAGGGCGCCGCGCCGGAAGGCGGCAGGGAGATGACGATAGGGGAGAAGGAGAAGGGAAGGGAGGCGCGGCTCGGAGGGATCGGCCAGTGGGTGGCCGACCAGATAGCGAAAATGACCGGCAAGGAGACGCGATCGCTGGTGCTTGGGCACCTTCAGAGGGGAGGGAGCCCGACGACGTTCGACAGGCTGATCGGCCTGAGGTTCGGGGCGGCGGCGGTCCGGCTGGCGGCCGAGGGGCGGTGGGGCCATATGGTGGCTCTGGACCCGCCCACCGTGAAGGCCTGTCCCGCTGGCCAAGGCGGTCGAAAGGCTGAAAAAGGTGCCAGTGAGCTGCGACAGCATTCTGACGGCCCGCGAGCTGGGGATATGCTTTGGCGATTGAGGGAACTGCGATTTACCGGAAGATGGCGAACAGCGGCGCCCGATGGAGCGTTCGATTCCCCCTGAAACGCCCGGATATGGACGGACGATCCAGGGCCGGTGTAGCGACATTATAGCGTGAGTCCGCATGCCCACCCCCCCGCCCGGAGATCCTCCGGAGGGCACGGCTCCGTACGGCCGGCGGTTCCGGGGTCGGGGTGCGGGATGGTTGCGCGAGAAAGGAGGGCGGACATGCTGAAACTCGGCATCGTAGGGTCGGATAATTCGCATGCCATCCACTTTTCGCAGCGATGCAACCTGCCGGATCATCCGCAGCGTGTGGAGGGGGCGCGGGTGGTAGCGATATGCGGGAAGGATCCGAAACGTACGCGGGAAGTGGCCGAACAGGGGAGGATAGAGGCAATCGTCGGGTCGCCGGCGGAGATGGTCGGCAAGATAGATGCGGGGCTTGTCGTATACCGGCATGGAGGACTCCACCTGGAAAACGCGCGCCCCTTGCTGGAGGCCGGCATACCGGTATTCGTTGACAAACCGCTCGCGTGTTCCGTAGCCGATGCCAAGGCCATCCTGGAGATCGCCGAGTGGAAGAACGTGCCTGTGACGAGCTTTTCGACCGTCAGGCTGGCGCAGAGTACGAGGAAGTTCATCGCGGAGACGCTCCCGAAGTGCGGGCGGCCGTTCTCGGCGGTCTTCACCGGTCCGTGCGATCCGAAGAGCGAGTACGGCGGAATATTCTTCTACGGAATACACGCCATAGAGATGATGTTCGAATTTCTGGGTTACGACATCGCGGACGTCTCGGCCCGCCGGATCGGCAACCACACGATCGCGACCGTCCGGTACGCCGACGGGACGATCGGGATCCAGAACATGCTGTGCGGCGGCAGGGGTTTTTCCGCCTCGGTGCATGGAAAGGGCGGCGATTTCTTCTTCCCTTACGACGACAGCACCGCCTACAGCGACGGACTGCGGACCATGATCGAGATGTTCCGGACCAGGACGCGGCCATATACCGACGAGCAGCTGCTGTCCTCACCACGCCTGCTGGAGGCCATCGAAAAATCCGTTGCGGCCGGCGGGGCGGTTGTGCCGTTCTGATCGCCCGTCCGAAACTTCCGTGGGACCGGATACGGGGCGTCGTCAGCGGCCGTTATCCGTCCGGAAGTTTCCGGGCGGAGGCCTGAACCCCGGGGGCGGAGGATAGCGCACCTGGAACGTGCGCGCCTCCCGGCGGAACTTTGACGTCCGGGGGTGGCGGGGGATCGCCAGGACCGCCCCTGACCCGACTGCGGCCCGAACCGGATAATGGGTCATTCCCGGCAGGACGCCGCAGGCAAGCCTCGAACGGGCTTGCCGGCCCGGGGGGGGACATCGGGTTTCTGCGTGTCGGAGTAACTGTTTGCCGCGTTCAGGTTGCGGCTGGTATTTGCAGCAGCGCCCCTTATGGGACAATAATGGCGCCGCAATAAGCGGATACGCTCAGGCCGCGCCAACAACACATGGGCGCGGCAAACAACTACGTGTCGGAGCGCACATCGCCATGCGGAGATATGCATCGTACGTTCGCGCGCCGCTGGCCGCCGTTGTCTCCTTCGTGGCCTTCCAGGCTGTTTCCTTGGCAGCGGAGGCCGTTCCAGCCGAGCGCGAGGAGGAAACGTTGCTGGCGGAACTGATGATGGCGCGGACCGGGGCGGCCGCGCTGCTCGTTGCGCCTTCGCTGGAGGAGGCCGATCTGGCGCTGGCGGTCCACCTGCGGAGGAATCTCGGCCTTGAGCTCCACATATGCTTTCCGCGCGGGAACTTCAGGGAAGGTCGCGGAGCCGGTCCCGGTGAAGAGGGGGCGGAATACGCGCGCGAAGAGGCGGCGGCGCGGCTGGTCGGCGCGCGCATATGGCGGCTCGACATCCCGTCCCCTCCTGAGGAATGCCCCGGGGAAGATGCGCGGGCGCGATTGTGGAGGGAGAAAGCCGCAGGGGAGCTCGTCCGGGCGATACGCCGCGTCGCGCCGGCCATAATAGTGGTCTGTCGCGCGAGCGGGAGAGGCGACGGAGCCGGCGACGCGCCGGCATCCGCGGCGATCGAGGCTTTCGATGCCGCGACGGACCCGGCAAAATTCCCGACGCCGGGCGGACGGGAAGGTTTCCGGGCGTGGGAGGTATCCAAACTGTACGTCAGGACATTCGATCCGTCGCCGGCCGATCTCCAGATAGAGACCAACCGCCCCGGTCCGGGACAGGGGCTAGGTCCGGCGCGGATCGCTCAGGAGGCGAGGCGCCTGCTGACCGGGAAGGACGCCGGCGCCCCGGCCGCCTCTGGTATCTCTTCTCTGGCGTGGTATCGCAGATTGAAATCCCGCGTTGAAAAAACCGACAGCTCGGAAATGACAGACGGCCTGGAAAGGATACCGGACGAGGGGTTTCCCGGCAGCCCACCGGCGGGGGAGGGGAAGTATCCTCCCGGCTCGGTCATGGCTGCGATAGCCGCGATCGGCGCACCCGGCAGGGATCGGGTCGAGGCGATCCTGGCGGCGCTGGTCAATACCCGCGATCTCCACGAACGCCTGTCCGTCGCCGCAGTCCCTCCCGTCATGCGTGCCGCGCTCGACCGGCGCCTCGCCCATCTGGGCGAGGCCGCCAGGATCGCCCTGGGACTGCGGTTACACGTCAGGTGCGACCCGCCGCTGATTGCGCCGGGCGGTGCCGCCAGGGTGGAAATCCGCTTCCATAACGGGGGAAGCCTGCCGGTGGCGATAAAGGGCATATCGCTGCCGCACGCGCCCGATCTGAAGGTCGCCCCGGTGGAGCTGCCTCCGGGGCCGCTTGAACCGGGCGGGTCTTTCGCGGCCGCTGTTGATGTCAGGGCGGACGGCAACGCGACTCCGGCGAAAGGAGACGGGGTCCTCAGGGTTGCGTTGACCATCGCCGTAGAGCATGAAAAGTATCGGGCGAGGCTTGGAATGTCGGCCCCTGCAGGGTTGGAGATCGGCCGGGACAACAGGTGAACCCGGCTGGCGGTAATTGTTCGCCGCCTCCTACGTAAGGACCATTGGATGGAGCGTATCCATTTGTGCGCGCAGTTGTCGCCTCGATTCCTGCGCGTCCACCAGTAGCAACCGCTGCCTGAGAGCGGTAAAAATTACGGCTGGCCGCTTGACGCGGCCGGATGGAGAGGAAATGGCTTCCTGGTGGGATCGCATACTGGGCAGGATTTCCGCGGAGGCGGAAGAACCGCTTTTCGGGCCGGATTTCCTCGAACGCCTGGAGACCCTGCGCATCCTCTTTGCCAGAGCATCCGGCCTGCGTGAAGGCGGGCACATCGGAGCGTTCTCCGGCGGGCAGCTCCTGTTCCGGGACTATCGCGCCTACGCGCCGGGGGATGACTTCCGCCGGGTGGACTGGAACGCCTTCCTGCGCCTGGACAGGCTTTTCGTGAAGGAGTACGAGCGCGAGGATGCCGCCGGCATCGCCATATGGGTGGACTGTTCGGCATCCATGGCCTTCGGCGAGCCATCCAAGTGGCGGATGGCGCGCCAGGTCGCGGCCATGCTTGCATATATCGCGCTGTGTTCGCACGACACCGTGGACATCCGGATATTTGCGGGTTCCGCGGCCGAAGGGATCGGTCCCCTCGGCGTCCCGCGCGATATCCATGACGTGCTGGCTTTCCTGAGGGGAGCGAAGACTGGCGGCGCGACGGACATGCGCGCCGCGTGCATCAGGCTGATGTCCGGACGGACCGGGGGCGGGCGCATATCCGCGTTCCTGATATCCGATTTCTGGTGCGGGGAGCAGGATATCGCCGCCTTCGCCTCGATGGTGCGCGGCCGCGGGCATCGCCTGATGGCCATCCACGTCCTGTCGCCGGAGGAGCTGGCCCTCAGCCACACCGGCGATCTGCAGATCGTGGATTCGGAAACGGGCGAATCGGTCCTGGTCTCTGCCACCCGGTCCTCCGCACAGACTTACGGCCGGTATGTCGAGGAGCATATAACCGGGGTGGAGCGGGCATTCGTATCGCGCGGCGCGCGTCACGCGCTGATAT
>JAOACM010000328.1 GCA_026417845.1 Planctomycetota bacterium
GATCTATATCGCCAATGTGCTGAAATGCCGCCCGCCCGGCAATCGCGATCCGCGTCCTGACGAGGCCCGCCGCGGCGGCCGCCTCTTCCGGTGGGAGTTTCGCGACCGTACCGTCGGATTCGCGCGTCCACGCCTCGGAGCCGTCGAAGCCAATGCGCCGGCAATTTTCCGGCGGCCCGATCTCCAGCAGGAACCGCCCGTCGGCAGCCTCGATAAGCCGGAACGCGGCCTTCTTCCCGTCAGGCTCGCGGCGGATGCCCTCCCAGTAAAACGCGGCCGTCCGCGATATCGCCTCGCTGCCGCCGATCGCAGCGATGTATCGCCGGATTATCCGCTCGCACGCCTCGCGGTTGACGGCCGGATCCGGCCTGAAAGGCTCCGTGGAACGGATCGCCGGCGCTCCGGGCGGCGACTTGGGCGGCGTTCCCGGCGGCGGGGCCGGAGGCGTCGGCGAGGGACCTCCCCCCTCTGGTGAACCTCCGGGGAATCCCGGACCCGGCGCGTCCGGGCCAGGAACACTCGGGGTTGGGCCGGGTGCGTCCGGTTTCGGGGCGTCAGGGGTTGGTGCGGGCGGGCCGGGAGGCGCGGGCGCCGGCCCGCCGCCCGGGACCGGTATCGGACCATCTCCTGGAACCGGTACCGGACCGCGTCCTGGCGCGGGGGCCGGTCCGCCCCCGGGCGCAGGTGCCGGCCGCCCCTCCGCCGTCCGGCGGGAAGGCGGAGGCTTCGGCAACGGAAGTCCTTCCAGCCTGACTACAACCTTCCTGATCTCTCCGCCGGTTTCGAACTCCACCTCAACAGGCTGCCCGATCGGCATAGTGCCGATCAGGTTCGCGAACTGATTGGCGGTAGCGATCTGCACGCCGTCGAAACGCAGGAGCCTGCTGCCGAGACGCAGGCCCTTCCGTGCGATTTCCGAGTCTTCGAATATTTTCTCGCATATGACGCCAGCCGGCCCGTCGTCCCCGGCGTCGCGGAATGTAGCGCCGAGCGTTCCGTTCCGGCACATCTTGCCGGCGTAAAGGTCGGCGAGAAAGTTCTTCGCATGGTTTATTGATATCGCGTACCCGACGCCGACGTTGACCCGCCCGCGCTCTTCGAACGATCCCCGGCCGTTTATTCCGATGAGCTCGCCGCGCATGTTGAACAGCGGCCCGCCGGAGTTGCCGGGATTGATCGAGGCATCCGTCTGGATGCAGTTCGCGTAAACGCCGACGCCGCCCTGTCCGGGCTGATATCTGCCCGTCCCGCTGACCACCCCCAGCGTAACGGTGGGGGTGTAATCCTGGGCGAGCGAGAACGGGTTGCCCATCGCCATGACCCGGTCGCCCGGCCGCACCGAATCGGAATCGCCAAGCGGAGCGGCGGGAAACTCGAGTCTGCCGGACAGCTTCACCAGCGCCAGATCGCAGGTCGGGGCGATGCCGATTACGCGGAGCGGGTACAGTCTGCCGTCGGGCAGTCCGCCCCAGCCCTCCTTTCCTATCGGCTGCACCACGTGGAAGTTCGTCAGCGCGAAGCCGTCCCTGTCAATGATGACTCCCGATCCGCCTCCGTGAAGATTTTTCGGGAAGATAGCGACTACTGTACCGCGAACCTTCTCGATCACCTCGATCCGCCGCCTCTCGACGGCCTTGGCCCGTTCGAGCGGGTCGGTGGCGGAGTCTTCCGCGGCGGATATTCGCGACGCGACGGCCAGCGGCAGGGACGCGGCGGCCGCCGTGAGAAAAACGGCTGGCGCGAGGGGTTTCGCGGGGGAACGGACCGGAAGGCGTTCGCAAACCGGGCGGCCGAAGGACGCGGAAGAAACCGGGCGGCCGCAGACCTCGGTCGGCATCGCTTCCTTCCTCCCACTTCATTTCAGCAGGCGACAATCCGCCCAGTCGGCGTGGTCGCCGATATCCAGGCCGTCGCCGAAGTCCACCGAGAGCGTCAGCCTCTTCACGCCTTCTATCTTTACGGATATCGAGATCGGCGCGTCCGTCCCCCGCGCCCGGCGTTCCAGCAGCACGGCCCCGTCCCCAAGGACGCGGAACACGCAGTCGCCCAGCCCGCGGGACGAGTCGTCAATACCGACAGTCGCCAGGAGGAGTCTGAATCGGCCGCCCAGATCGTACGTCAGGTCGCACTTCGAATGGACGCCAAGCCCTTTTTCGTAAACGTTTTTCCTTATAGAGATCGGTCCCCCGCCGATGCTTGCGTCCCTCCGGTATCCCCATCTGACATTGAACGCCGGCCGCTCCTCGACAGCAACCGGATCCATGTCGGACAGATAAACAAGCCGGTCGCTTCGAACTCCAACGGACTCCACCTGATCCCACGGAATGAAAACCGGATTCTCGAAGAGGGTCCTCATCTCCAGCCTTCCGCCTTCGAGCGAGGATATCCCGCCGCATATCTCCGATCCGTCCCTCAGCTTCGCGACGCACTTCGTTCCGGCGGCTCCGGTTCCGCCGGCGCCTTCTCCCGGGGCGGTTCCGCCTTCCGCCAGCCCTCCGCCTGCCTCCGCGCCCCCTCCGGTCCGTTCCGCCGCAGCCAACACTATTCCACGCACCCTGTTCAGGGGGACCTCCAGGGTTTCCTCGTCCAGCCTGAAAGAGAGCGTTTTTTCTCCGAGCGCTACGAGCGCACCGGTGGCGTCGAGCGCCTTTCCCTCCTTGATGAGGAACAGGCGGTCGCGGGCCGGCGCCGGCGCCTTCAGGGCGGCCTTGAAACGATCCGGGCCGCCGGTCGTCCCAGTCGGGGGCGCGCCGAATCCGATCGCCGCCACGGCGGTCAGCGGTGCGCGGCGCGCCCCAGCCCCGAAGGCCGCGGCTTCGGCCAGCAGAAAGGCCCCTTCCGTACGTACGGTCCTGGCAAATATGCGGCCGCCGTCCCGGGGGAATATTTCCGCCGCGACGTCAGACGCGGCGGCGGTCTGGGACGGCGGCGCGGCCGGGTTCGCGTTGACTATGCGCCTGATCCCATCCAGCCGGCACTCGAAACTTCCGCCCTCCGGTCGCTTGAGCGCTACGCGGCCACCGGTTCCTATGGATAGGCTCTCGCCAGCCACGACCTCGTCTTCCAGCGTGACGATCCGGACAAGCGAGCCGGCGGACGCCGGGGCCTGGCTCTGCCCTTCCGGAGTCCGGTCCTGCTTTTGCGGAGGCTGCGGTTCGGCCGCTACGGAGACCAGGGCCGCGGCGCAAATGATGGCGGCGCAGGGGAAGACGGCGCGAACGGACGGTGCGCGGAGCGGAGCGGCGCAGGCGGGTACGGACGCGGCCGGGGCCGGGATCGACGGCGCGAAGGCGGCCACGGCCACAGCCGGAACGGCCGCAGCCATGGCGGCCGGCGCCGGAGCGAACAGAGCCGGGACAACCGGCGAGGGAACGACATGCAAGGGAAGGATCGCCGCCGAAACGGGCGGCGCAGGCCGCGACCGGACTTCTTTCGCCCCCTCGCGCGTTCCTTTCCGGAGTCCGGCGGCCGCGAATCCCGCGGAAGGATTCGATCGCCCTTTCATTTCTTCTCCTGGCCAAGGCTCTTGAAATACTGCTCTACCAGTTCCCGGTAGCGGTCGGGGAACTTTTTCTTCAGGGCTTGGAGGACCTCCTCCCGCTCCTTGTCCTTCATCTTCCCCCACACTTCCTCCGGCCTGCCGCGCGAAACGTTCCTGAGGCTTCCGATCCTGCCTTCGCCGGCGGGCGCGGACGAGCTTTCCGCCGGGCCGCTGGGCTGCTGGTTGCCGGATGGCTGGCCGCCGCGGCCTCCGGCTCCCCGCCGCCCCCGCCGCCGCCCCCGCCGCCGCCATGGTTCTCCTGTTCCTCCGCCTCCCTGATCAGCTTGTCGAGTACGGCGATTATCTTCTCCTGCCGCTCCCGGACTTCCTTCCCAGATTCCGCGTGCGCGAGGCGGCGCCTGGAGTCGCCCATCTGCTTGTGAGCGTCCGGCAAAGTCCCCTCGCGGAAATTCTCCAGCTCGAACATGAGCTGGCGGGCGCCAACGAGCAGACGCTCGGGGGCATCCGGATACTCCCTCGCGAAGCGGCGGAGGGCGTCAAGCGCCTTCTCTTTCTGGAATAGCATCCCGTGGCAGACGCCGGCCAGGAACAGTGCATCGCCGGAATACAAAGTCTTGTCGGCGAACCTGCCGGCGGACAGGTCCTCCAGAAGCGGAAGCGCCCGCTCGTAGTACTCCCCGTCCACATGCGCGCGGGCGAGGAAGTAGGAGGCGTGGGCGGCGAGGAAATCGAAGTCGGATGCTGCGAGCTTCGCCAGTCTGCCGGCGGCATCGTCGGTCTTCTCGGCGGCCAGCGCGTCCAGCGCGGCTTTGAACTCCGGGAAAAGGGCCGACAGACAGGTCGGAATGAAATCGCGCGCCCAATCGTCGCCCCTGCCTTTCTGTCCTTCCCACGCGGCGGCCACGGCGGAGCGCTGCCCCGCGGACAGGGCCGGGTATTTTCCGCACGCCTCGACGAACGCCTTCAATACTTCCCGCGCTTCCGGACGCTTCCGGAGGTCTTTCGCGGCCTCCCTGGCCGGGGCGCCTTCGGCCGCCGCGGCTTCACGCCGTACCGCCCCGGGCGATGCGTCTTCAGGGACCGCATCCTTCGGCGTAGCGCCCTCGGCCGCGGGCGCGGATCCGGAAGCTCCGGCCGCGCAGAGGACGGCGAATACCGCCAGCATGCGCGCCGCGAGGGCCGCCGGATATCCGCCCCTGCGCCGCTTTTCCATAACCTCCTGCAGTACCCAAGGCTTACACAGCGTCCCACCAGGCCCATTCAGGGGTCTCTGGACAGGCTCTAATCTGTGGATCCGCATGCGGACGGCTCCGGTCGGTCCTGAACGCGATCCCGCCCTCCAATCCGTCCCGGGCATTTTCATGATAACATCCTCCCCCCTTACCGACCGGCCTTCTCGATCATATCCTCGGCCATCTTTCGCACTGCCTCCTGCCGCCGCGCTATGCGCTCGATCTGCGCCCTTATCTCCGGCGACAACGTCTCCGTTTTCGGCCGGGCCTTGTCGAATGCCGCCGTTCTGTCGTTGACGCGGAGCTGCGCGGACTTCAGCAACTTCAGCTCGGCCGACCGCGGCAACAGCGGAGGGTTCTGGCCCTGCTGTTGTCCCTGTTGTCCCTGCTGCCCCTGTTGATCCTTCTCTTCGCGCTGCTTGCGCAGGGCCTCTATAAGCTCCTCCAGCGTGCGTTCGATTTCCTTCTGGACGGCCTGCGTAAACGCCGACACGTTTCTCGCACCTGTCAGTTCCGCGGCGTTGAGCAGCTCGGCCTTAAGCTCTTCGACTATCTTCGGGAACACGACCGTGGTGCCC
>JAOACM010000329.1 GCA_026417845.1 Planctomycetota bacterium
GATGCGCACCCTCCCCGCGACTGCCCGCCGCCTCCTCTCTGGCAACCGCCCCTGCTAACCAACAGCGCAACCGGCTCTTCAGCCGGTAGCTCCTGCCATTGATCGCTATGATCTCCGCACGGTGCAAAAAGCGGTCGAGAATGGCGGTCGCGGCGGGCACATCTCCTATCAGCTTACCCCACTCCTCGATCGGACGGTTCGATGTCATGACCGTCGAGCGCAACTCGTACCGCCGCATGATGATCTCGAAAAGATACTCCCCAGAACGCTTCGGCAACTGCTTCATACCCATATCGTCTATGATCAGCAGGTCTGGATTCAGGTACTTCGCCAGCACGCGGTCCTCATGCGACATGTTCTCGTCCTGAAGAAACTCGCGAACGACGTCGAAGATCGAACGATACAGCACGAGAAAGCCCATCTTCACCGTCTGGCGGCCGATCGCCTGGACCAGATGGGATTTCCCGACGCCAGGCGGCCCGATGAAAAGAAGGTCCTTCGCCTGCCGGATGAATTCGCAAGTCGCAAGATCGTAGGTCCTCTGCCTCTTCACGGACGGGTTGAAGTGCCAGTCGAAATCCTCAAGCGTCTTCAGATCACGGAAGCAGGCGCTCTTCGTGCGCCGGTCTATCAGGCGCGTGTTGCGGACGGCCATCTCGTCCTTCAGAATCAGCTCCAGGAATTCCTCGTGGCTCAGACGGTTCCCGGCGGCCTCCTGGAGCCGCACCTCCAGCGACTGCGCGAGGCCAGACAGGCGCAGCCGGGGCCGCCAGCCCCATCGGCCGTTCCGGCATCCGCGGAGCTAGGGGTCACTTCGGTGGCCGGGTTTGAAAACCCGCCGGGCGGCCTGCGGCAGCGTCCAGGGATCATCCCGCCCATCTCTCCTGCCTGCCGGCAGGGAGGCTGGAGGCGGGTTTGCGACCCGCGGCAGATTACGGGAGCCGGGCGCTGCCATATTCCGCCGCAGGGGTATTGCAATTTGGGGAGGCGGGAGCGGACCGGCATACCGGCCTGGCGGCATTCAGGGCAGTCCCATCCGTTCCCGCAACAGCCATTCCGCCATCAGCAGACTCACGAACGGGCCAAGCATCCAAAGCGGATGCAACAGGTCGTAAGTCTCCATGTGTTCCCTGACGAACGCACGGCCACGCGAAGCGACCGCCCGGAAGGCGGTATCGGCGTTCGCTGGATCGAAAAAGGCCCCTCCGGCCGCCGCGCCTCTCGCGTTTCCGTCTCCCGGCGGGCCAGGCGTTCCCGGCTCATCCGCGCCCCCGGCATGCCCGGTGAGCATCTCCCAGCCCGCCGGCCGCAGGGGTCCGCCTCCGACGGCCGTATCCGGCCTCGGCGCGAAAGGCGCCAAGATGGCCTCGAACCCGATCCCCGATATCTCCCGCAGCACTCCCCGTGCGAACCGGTATTCCCATCGCGGGCGACCCTCCACGTACCGCGCCAGCGCCTTCGACCTGTGGGCGCGGATGAAAGTCGAGCGGGAGTTATTCTCTGGCCCGGCGTCTCCGGCCGGGAGATCGCAAGTGATCGTCAACCTGTGCACTCCTTCCTTCCCCACCGGGCGGATCGTTTCGAAGTGCGCGACGTGGCGCCCCGCCGGCAAATCGAGCCGCCGCGTCTCCCGTTCCTTTCCATCGAGCAGCACCTTTACCGGAACCGACCGCGGCGACGGGAGCCGCGACTCCAGAACCGCCCGCACGACGGCGCGGTTTCTGAGGGATACATTCGCCGGGGCCGAGATGTTTTTTGCCCTGACGTCAGCATAGTCCGGCGGGAGGGAGTTCTGGCCGATCCCCGCGACGTACAGCTTCGTCCCCGTCGCGGCCAAGCGCGCCGGGCGCGGCAGCAAGTGACGGCAACGCCAGTACGGCGGACAGGTGTAATGCCGCCCGTCCCCGGACGCGCCGTATCTCCCGTCCAGCCGGGCAATCGCCAACGCGCACGGGTCCCCCTCCCCCCGACCGACCGCGCAGGGATCCAAGAACTCGGACGTGCTCCCCGGCCGGCCCCACGTTCCCCGGCGCCGGTACGTCCGGGATTACGGCACGGGCATTTTCAGCCCGCGCGAGACCCTATCCGGGCGGGCACGGGGGGCCGCCCCTGCGTTCCTGGCATCCCCGTTCGCGCACTGTCCCGTCGCGGCGTCGGTTGCGGCGGCGCGGGCTCCCCTCCGGCCGTGCATAGGGAAGCGGCGCGCAGCGCTCCCGCGATCTCCGTCCGTTCTGTCTTCTTGACCGCGCGCGTCGCGGGAGGTCTAATCTCCATCCGGCGCGACGCCCGTACGGATTCCGGAAGGCCTCCCATTTTTTGGACGCACCAGGGCGGACGGTGCGTCATGAAGAAGGGCCTTTGGCGTCTGGATGCAGGACCCTGGTGGCGGCGCCGATGCCTTCCGCCCAGACCGTATCGGAGCGGCGAACGCCGGCGTACCGCGCCGGCACCGCCGGGCACGCCCGACTTCCGCGCGGGGGGGCGTACGCGGGAGATGTATTCTCCTCCGGCGCGGAAGACCAGAAGTCCGATCAACGGGGTCGCCATAATGGGCGGGCTTCAGACGGCAACATGGTCTCCGGACGAGGAGGCAGTCAAGTGATTCCCGACCTGCCCCGCAATGGTGCCGGCCCGTCCGAAGAAAAACCTCCGCGCGCCGGTTCGGAGCGGAGAGACGGGGCTGGCGCCGGGATCGTCGGGCGCCAGGTGCTTTCCGCCACGGTAACCTTCTGCGCGGGCGTCATCTTCATAACGCTGGCCCGCCTGCTGTTCCCGGCGTATTCGGGGATGGCCGGCGTCTGGTCCGACGGGATGCGGTCGTTCTGGAGCCTGTGCGGCATAGTCGTGGCGGCAACGGCGTTGTACCTGGCGCTCAGGAGAGACGAGGGCGATTTCCGGGCGCTGGTCCTCGTCGCGCTCGGCCTGTTCGGCATATCGGAAATCGCCGCCTGCTTTTCGGATTCCGGCTCGTGCGCGGCCCGGGCCGTCGCGCCCATCCTGTTCCGCATAGCCGCCGGCGTTTACTCGATGCTCGCCGTCTTCGCGTTCCTGACCTGTCCGCCTCCCGCCGGCGACGCGCTCCGGGCCGCGCCCGCGATCGGGGCCGCTGCGACGGGCATCGTCTCCTTTTCAGGCACGGCGGCGGTCATATGGAACGACGCGGCGCTGCGGCGCGCCGAGGAGATCGCCTCGATGGTCCTGATCGGTCTGACCGCGGCCTATATTATCCTCCGCCTTTACGCCTCAACTTCCGGGACAGGATCTCCCGCCGGGCAGACCGGCCCCGGGAATGGTCGGGGGGCTGGGGATGGGGGAAGAAGGGAATCCGCATGATGCGGGGAGCCTCCGCAATCGTTACGCTGCTGCTCGCCGCATGCCTCCCCGGCGCCGTGGGCGAGGCCGATATGACCGATACGGCGGGCGGAGCCGGCGCGGCGGGTACGGGGAGTGATGGGAACGGAGGGCCATGCGCAGGGGGCGTGACGGATCTGCTCTGTGTCCGATTAGCGCGGGGTTCCCGCCTTTTCCGCTCCACCTCCCTCCAGCGCCGTATCCTTCCGATACCCGCCCGCCTACTCCAGGCCGCGGTCGAAGTTCGCCTGGTGAGAACCGGGGACATCCCGTCCCGCGCGGAGGGAACGGAATATATCTCTGACATGTGCCGGCTCGTACCGCCGCCAGGAGAACTCGGCGCGAAACTGCCGCGCGCCGGCGTCGAGGAGATCGCGCAGCCGCGAGGCCAGACATAACGGGCGCTTGCCGACGACCACGGTCCTGCAACCGGAGTTCAGGATAAGGATGTCGCCGGAGCGTTCTGAACGGGCTTCTATTTCGGAAAAGCGGCATCGCAGGGATCCGGGACAGCCTCCTGTCAGAGCGGCCCATGCGCACGACTCGGATATCATCAGCGGCGTATCCTGATACACGATGACGGCCGCCCTGTCGCTGAATTCGGCCAGCAGCCGGCGCATGTTGGCCAAGCCATCCTCCGGCGACAGCGTGAAGCGGCTCGCGCCCATCTCCAGCGCCTGTACGGCCGCCATCCTGTTGACTACATATACGGCCCAGTCCACGGCGATATCCGGTCCGCTGGTCCCGGATGCTGCGCACAGTCCACCTGCGATCCGGCTCTGGTCGCCTCCCGGCCCCTGGGCCGCCTCGCCTTTCAAAGAGTCTGTCCCCAAACCCCGGACGCGAAATTCCGGGGCTGTGGCAACCTCTCTGCCCGTCGGGAGGTTTCTGGACATCCTTGGACTCGAAGCCGCTTCCGGTCCCGACAGGGGTCGTTCCGGATGGGAGGAGACATCAAGATACCCCCACGCTGACAGATTGGATGCTTCCCATCTGTTCCACCCGGCCCCCTGCAGCGCCCGGATTTTCCCGCGCAGAGCCGCGTCCTCCCAGTCGCGCGTCACGGCCGGCAGCGCGAACCTTACGCGGTCCCGTCCGATGATGGCGGATATCCTCTCCGCAGCGCTCAGCAGGACATCCGCCGGTTCGAACGACAGGTCAAGGACCGCCTCGGCGACCGCGTCCCAATCCTCCCCATCGAAGGCATCGAAGGCGGAAGCCCGCTGCACTCTGACCGACCATGCCGGCCGCGCGCCGGAGGCGCGGACCGGCCGCAACCGGTTCGTTCCCGCTCCCGTCGCGGGACCCTGCTTCTCCGGGCCTGTTCTGCCTTGGGCATTGGTTGCGGACGCCGCGGCTCCGTCCGGGACGCTGCCCGCCAGTTCACCGGACAGGATATCGGCGCACGGTTCATCGCCGGCAAGCGCGGTCCGGTCCGGGGGCGGCGCCGCTTCGGAAGGACGATATTCCTCCCCGCTCGCGGAATGGCCGGGCAGATCGGGACATGCCTCGGCGCATACGGCCGCGAACCTTTTCTCCCTCTCCTCGGCTATCCCGCGCGTCAGGACCTCTACAATCTTCCGCCTCGCCTCGTTGAAAAGCGATTTCGGAACGAACAATCCGCGCGGATTGGCAAGCTTCAGACCGCCATATTCCAGCCCCGTTCCCCCCAGCCGCCTGAAGGCATCCTCCGCCGCCAGGCGCGTCTTTTCCGGGTCCTTCGCCGGCCGGATATCGCCAGGCAGCGATATCGCGCCGCTTATCGGGACGCCTCCAGGTCCGGCCTCGACCGTTCCCGAGACGCGAATCCCGCCTCCAGATGCCTCGACCTCGAATACAGCGATCCGCCCGCGCCGGTATGCCCCCGGCTTCGGCCTCTCGAAGCGGTACCGCCTCTTTACCGCTCCCGACGACGAACAGAATACCGGCGCCCCTTCCGGTATGGTCGGATAG
>JAOACM010000330.1 GCA_026417845.1 Planctomycetota bacterium
GTCAGATGTGTATAAGAGACAGGTACAGCTTGGGATAGCAGAGCAGGCGCAACTCGCTCATCCCATAACCCCTTTTCTACAAAAGGTTTGCGTGAGAGAGCAAGCCAAAACTTGCCAAACTCGAGTAAAAACTTCCTGCCGGACATTCACTGGGCGTATAAGTTGCGAGTCGGAGGTTTTCGGATAGGCACTGAGCGCCTGTCCAAAAACTCCCGGCCGGACAGTGGGACTCGCTGGGAATATAAGCTGCGCGCCGGGGTTTTCAAATAGGCACTAATGACGGACCGCGTCCGTTCTACCTTTCTGGCGTTCCGCTTCCTCCCTGGTGCGGTTCCTTCGCCCCTTGGCGCGCATCCTCCTTCCTGAGACGTATCTCCAGCTTCTGCTCCGCCAGCAGGAGCCGCATCGTTTCGAAGGCGGATGCGGACGCCATGGGGGCGAGCGGTCTTCTGGATGGGTTCACGATGTATTCGCGGATCCTTTCCAGTATCTTCCTATGGGCATACGGATATGCGATTTCCGGCTCATAGCCCTCGGCCTCGAATATCAGGGCCGCCGGAGCCGGGCAGGAGAATTCGAACCGGCCCCGGACGACATCGCACTCCCGGGTCGGCTCCCCAGGCGCCACTATCAGCACCCGCCCATCCAGCGCCTTCCCGTCAGCCGCGTCCGCCATCGTTCCCGATACGGCCGTCCTGGGTGGCGCGGGCCGCGGCGATCCGGGCGCCTCAAACCATATGGGATTCGAAAGCGACGCGCGGCGTTCCAGCGGATTCCCACCCCTTTCGAACGCCCTGACCACATACCAGGCGTGGGATCGTTCGCGCAGCGGAAAGACCATCTCGCGTATCTCAGTCATACCTTCATCCGCCGCCTGGGAAAATATTACCTTTCCGTTCCGGATGATCTCTATCCTGTCCAGCTGGACGCCTTTTTCAGCCGAGGCGTACGCCTCGATCACAAGTCTGCAGGGCGATCCATCGGCGCGGGTCGAGTCTCCTGGAAACAGCCCCCGCTCCGGTATGCGCACCATCAGCGCCGGGCCGAACGTGACGCACAGTCTGCCGCGGGAGACGGCGTCCATGACCTTTCCGGGCGATGGGGATCCCTCCATGTAGATCAGCGAGCGTATTTCCGGCGGCTCTCCCATGCTCAGCCGCGCCCCGGACGCGGCCAGGGCCGGCACTCGATATCCCAGATCCAGGATGCGGAACCAGAGCTCCTCGGCATCTTCGGATCCGTCCAGTTCGATCGCGTCATAGACCGGGCCGAGAACTGTCTCGAGCGGGAGGGATGAGGCCATGCCGACCCGCAAGGCCCCGGCGCCGTTGCAGAAGTCCCTGAGCGTCCGCGGCAGCGACGGCAGAACTGCGCCGGCCTCTGCCGCGGTGTCGCCTCCGATCCTTACCCTCACGACCAGTCCTCCGCGCGCGCGGGCCTCTTCGAAAAGCGTCGCCGGCGGCGTCAGAGACGATACCGCCGGCGGCGGCATCCCTTCCATGTCGCCGGCTCCGAACGCAAAGGCCCACCCGTAGATGGGGTGACTTCCGATCGAAGGACATGGGATGGCGAGGAGACCGTCACGCGAAAGCTCGCGACACCTGCGTCCCGCCGCGGCTGGATCGCGCCGGGCCGCCCAGTCATATGGGCCTGACACGCCGAGGATCTCTATGCCCTGGCCGCGCGCGATCCGGCAGAGCGCCTCCAAGTCGCATCTCCCTTCGAAGACCCCCGCTTCGGACGACCCGGAGCATGTCCCAGCCCTCAGGTCGGCGGCATACCATCGCCCCCCGTCACGCTCGAGACGGAATCGCGGCCGTCCGACTGCGATCTCTGTCCGCCGCGTTCTTCCGGCTGGCGCCTCCAGCGAAAATTCTGTAGGCATGACGAAGCGCCCCGGCCGCACCGAAAACCGCACGATGCCCGGTATGACCCTGGCCTCGAAGATGCCGTCCGTCCAGAAGCCGCGGCCAGGCATCTCCGACCCGACCAGACGGTCCCCGGAATCGGTCGCCCTGACGCATGCCGGTACGGTCCTCCCGGAGATCGCCTCGTACACCCTCCCCCTTATCGTGCTCATGCCGCCGCTGCGCATGGCCTTCAGCACCATCTCGGCCTTCAGGTCGCGCTTCGCGTCGCCATGTTCTATGCCTTGGGCACTCCGCCCATCCGTGCCGCCCGCTAGGCGCCTTTTCTGCTCCTCGATCCGTGCGAGTATTTCCCGCATCTCCCTGTCCGGGTCGCGCCCTTCCGCTGCCCCTCCCGCTCCCGCAGTGCCTCCCGCGGCGCCGGGGGACCGTCCCGGCACTGCCTCGTAGCGCTGCCATGTGTCCCCGCTTCGGTCATCCCGGCATCCGCAGGCCAGGCCGAGCCATGCGGCCGCGAAGATGCCGAAGAAGGCGCCAGCCACTGCGGCAGGCCGTGCGAACCGGCGCGCAACCGGCGGGAAAACCGGACGGCAGATATTCGCCATATCGGTCCAAATCCTCCCGCCGGCCGGCGCGGCCATGGTCGCGGCGCATCTTCTGGACATACGGCCGCTCCGGGAAGGCCGGGGAACGGACGGGCTCTACACGAGCTCGGCAAGCAGCGAGTTCGCCACGCAAAAACCCGTTCGCGTAAGCGACAGGCGCGAACCTTCCGTGCGCGCCAGCCCCATCACAACCCACGCCCTTATCGTATCCCCGTGAACAGCGGCCAGGTCCAGACCTGTCCGCCGTCTGAACTCGTCCATATCCAGCCCCTCGCGAGTGCGAAGGCGGAGAATAGCTTCCTCGCGCGCGGCGCGCTCGCCCGCCAGGCATTCGCGTTCGATGATCGGAAGCCTGCCGCCAGACACAGCGCGGCAATATTCAGCAAGGTCGGCTGCATTCCTGCGCCTTTCGCCTCTTACGAAAGATACCGCCGACGGCCCGATTCCGATGAAAGACTCCCTCCGCCAGTATGCAAGGTTGTGTCTGCATTCACATCCCGGCCTGGCGAAATTGGATATCTCGTACTGCGCCAGGCCGGCATCTTCCAGAACCTCGGATGCACCAAGGTACATCCCACGCTGTTCCTCCTCGGACGGCAGCTTCGCGCTCCCGGCCGCAACGGCCTCGGCCAGAGGGGTTCCATCTTCGATCGTCAGCCCGTAGACCGAGATATGGTCCGGCTTCAGGTCGAGGGCGAGCCCGATATCCGTCATGAAACCTGCCCTGGTCTGTCCCGGCGCGCCGTATATGAGGTCGAGGCCTATGTTGCGGAAACCTGCCGCTCTCGCCGCCTCGAGCGCCCGGCGCACCTCCAGGAGTCCGTGTCTCCTGCCCAGCGCGCGCAATACTGCCGGATCGAACGACTGTACCCCAATGCTGATCCGCGTAACGCCCACAGACACCAGCAGCCGCAACTTCCTTCCGTCCAGGGACTCCGGGTTCCCCTCGAACGTCATTTCTTCGACGCCGTCCAGGGCTGCGGCGCGTCTAACGATCAGGAAAAGGGCCTCGATCTCGCCTGGCAGGAGCACACTCGGCGTTCCGCCGCCGAAATATACCGTGGCCGGCCGCCAGCGATCCGGGCAAACCAGCGCCAGCTCGCGCTCCAAAGCCGCCAGGTAGGCGGCGATCGCGCCGGCGTCTTTCAGCTCGGAGTAGAAATCGCAGTAGGAGCAGAAGGACGAGCAGAAGGGTACGTGCACATACAGCCCCGCTGGCGCGTCTGGTTTCTCCGCCGGGTCGGTTCCGATCCGCCGTTCTGATCCCGTCGCGGCCATCCGGTCCCGCGTCATTCCGTCGTCTCCGCCAGGTCCCGGCAACGGCGCGATCCAGGCGGCCTCGCCGGCCGCCCCTGGCGCCCCCGGCGGCGATCGTGCCGCGCCTCAGCCGCCTGGAGCAGCATCCGGGAATCCGCCATATCTCTGCTGAGGGCCTGTCTGGAAACTTCCCCCGGCCCCCGAGGTTCCGCAGCGGCCTGCCCGACTGTCCGGAGGTTTCTGGACGGGCCTGCGGGGCTATCTGAAAGCCTGTCCAAAAACTTCCCGCCGCGGAATCGGAAGCATAGAGCTGTAAGCCTCACGGCGGCAGGTTTTCGTATAGACTCTAAAGCGGACATCCGGCCCGTCCGATCCCCCCGAACCGGCGCAAACCGCTACGCCTGCCGTCGCGCCTCAGTCTCAGCGCGGATGGCTCTCGCGATCTCCTCCATTGCCGCCTTCAGCCGCTGTTCGTCATCAGGGCCCGGCACGACTCCTCCGTACCGCGCCCGCTCGAATATGCGCGTGACTTCCGCCACGGGCGCGGCTATGGCCGTCATACGCCTGGATACGGCGGCCGCGAACTCGGACGGCGTCTGCGAAGGCCCGCGCCACATGCCGCGGCCGGCGAGCATCGCCAGCAGTTCGCCGTAGAACCGCAGGGCGGCCCTGTGTCTCGGGTGCATCCTCGAAACGACCCCGCCGGATGCGCGCCCGCGGCCGATGAGGCGGTAGGCCGCCAGCATCGCGCCGGCGACCGCCGCGATCGCTGCCGCGGTGATCCAGTAGCCGATGGAAGCACCCCACCGGCGGCCCGACCCGGCGCCCAGCACAGCCCCCAGTTTCCCCATCGCCTTGTCGAGAAGCGCCGACTGCGCCGCCGCGTCGTATCCCAGAAAAAAATCCCACGAGCGTGCCAGCCATCCGCGCGGTTCGACCGGGCGTTCGCCGGGCATGGCGGGCGGAAGCTCCCCATCCCCCGCCAGTGCCCGTGCGGGCGGAAGCGCCGGCGGACCGATGCGGCCCACGTCCGGGGTCGGGTCGAACCGCATCCAGCCCCGCCCGGCAAGAAATGCCTCGGCCCACGCATGGGCGTCGCGGTTCCTGAACACATATTCGTCGCGGGAGGCGTCGTATTCGCCTCCTGCCAGCCCCGCGACGAGCCTGGATGGAATTCCGAGCGCCCGGCATGACAGGACAAAGGCGGACGCGAACAGAACGCAGTGCCCGGTACGGCACTTTTCATCGGTTATGAATGCTGAAACGGGATCGCCGGAGATGGAGGACATCCACTCGACTTCGAGCGAGTAGCGCCAGCGGCCCGAGTCCCTGAACAGCGCAAGCAGCGCTCCGGCCCTATCCGTATCCTCCCTGGCACCGGCATCCATAGCGGCCCTGGCCACAAGGGCCTGCGCGGCCGGCGTCAGCGCCGAAGCTTCCAGGTACCGCTCCCGTTCAGCTCCCGCCGGAACCTGAAAGTCTCCCAGCGGAACGGCTTCCCCCTCCTGTTTCGGAGGCAGCAGGGATCGCACCTGTCTCTTATACACA
>JAOACM010000331.1 GCA_026417845.1 Planctomycetota bacterium
AGCACCAGTATCCCCTCGTCTATCCCCTCCAGGATGTGGTCGTGCAGTATCCTGAAGGCGGTCAGGCGCCTGGAGAGGGCGCCGGACAGGATGGCCACGAAGAAAAACGAGGCCGTCGAGACCAGATGACCGGAGAGGTAGGAGGAGGCCGTCATCCCGCGGTAGGTTTTCTCGATCTCCGGTCCACCAAGTCCTAAGGCGTACGCGGCGGTGACGATGAGGAGGCAGACGGTAGCCTGTCCGGCCAGGAAGAGGGCGGCCCTGGCCGAAAGGACGAGCGCTCCGGAGGCTATGGTGACCAGATACAGGGGAACGAACGGGCTGTGCATCCCGCCAGTATGATACACGAGAGCTGTCTCCAGCCCCACGTCCACCACTACCTGAATGAACGCCACCTGCGCCGCGTACGTCCGGACCCGCATCGCCGCCGCGTAGAGGACGGTGAGAGCGAAGACTATGACGACCGTTATATACAGGGGGCCGGGCGGCCCGGCGACGCCGGAAAGCCACAGCGAGACCATCGCGACCAGGGCCAGCGCGAGCCGGACCCCGATCAGGATCATAGCCCCGCGCGATGTTCGCTCCAGGCGTTCGACGTAGGCCTCGATCACGGGATCCGGCCTCCTGCCCGGCGACGGCGCACCGCGGCCGGACGGCACCGCCGGGAGGTCGCCGCCGGACATCGGGCGTGATCCGCCCGGCGGCCGGGGCGCGCGGCCGCCGACGGCCTACTTGCGGCGCAGCGCCTCCTGTATCTTGAAGATCGGCAGGAACACCGACAGGACGATGCCGCCCACCACCAGCCCCATGATCCCTATCATCAGAGGTTCGATCAGACTCGTAAGCGCCTCCACCGTCGCGGATACCTGCTCGTCGTAGAACTGCGATATCTTCTCCAGCAGCTGCTCCAGCGCGCCGGAGCGTTCGCCGATGGCTATCATGCGCACCACCATCGGCGGGAAGACCGGATACTCGGCCAGCGGCTTGGCCAGCGGCTCGCCCTGCCGTATCGAATCCCTCGCCTTGTTGATCGCCTCCTCGAGCACGCGGTTGCCTGCCGTCGAGGCCACGATCTCCAGCGCGCCCAGTATCGCCACGCCGGATTTGAGCAGAGTGGAGAAGGTCCGCGCGAACCTGGAAAGCGCGACCTTCTGGAAGAGCTGCCCGAAGATCGGCAGCTTCAGCATCAGCTTGTCCCACATGTAGCCGCCGGATTCGGTCTTCTTCCACCAGCGTATCAGGATTATGGCCGCCACGAGGATCAGTATCCCCTGCAGCCAGTAGGTGCTCATGATGCGGCTCAGGCCCAGCACCATCACCGTCGGCAGGGGCAGGTCAACCTTCAGGGCCTTGAATATCTCCTGGAACTTCGGAATGATGAACACGAGCAGGAAGATCGTGATGCCGAATATCATCGTCAGCGATATGACCGGGTAGGTCATCGCGCCCTTGATCTCGCGCTTCAGCTTCTCCGTGGCCTCCATGTATTCCGCCAGGCGGACCAGGATGACGTCGAGCTGGCCGGAAGCCTCGCCGGCCCTTATCATGTTCACGTAGATGCGCTCCCATATCCGCGGATGTTTCCCCAGGGCCGCCGACAGGTCGGCGCCTCCCCTCACGTCCTCGATCACCTGGTGCAGCGCCGCCTTGAACCCCGGATCTTCCGCCTGCTCCATGAGGATGTCGAGGCATTCGAGGACCGCTATACCGGCGCTGATCATGGTCGCGAACTGCCGCGTGAAGACGACCAGGTCTTCGGCCTTGACGTGCGGCGTCGGCAGCCTCTTCCCCTTGCCCGGGGTCAGGATCGCCGCCGCGCCGCCCCCGCCGGCCTCGGTGATGGAGAGGACGGTGAGGTTGTCCCGTCGGAGGTTGGACATGACCTCCTCGCGACTGGCCGCCTCGACCGTCTGTTCCACCCGCTTACCGCCCGCGTCCCGCGCCACGAATTTGAATTTTGGCATCTTCTCCTCCGTCCTGCGTCCGCGGTCACCGGGAAAAGGCGGCGGCCGACCGGCTGCCTCATCGCATCATTCCCTTCCGGGACGTGCGTCCGCCCTTTTTGGGGAGCTGAGGCCGTCACCGGGGGACCCGACCCGTCAGTGGACGGGACGTGACGCCCGGACCGCCGGCCGTTCCTCTACCGCGCCTTCGCGGCCGCCGCCTGCGCGCGGCCCCGCGTCCCGGCTGCTCCGCCCCGACCCGGATATGCGCGGAGCCCGGGTCGGGAACCGCCGGGAAGCCGTCGGCCCCTTCAGCGCCAGACCCTGCGCCGCGACTCTTTCATAATATTTTGCGGGAGCGGCGCTTGTCCAGCGCGAAACGCCAGCGGAGAGGCCGGCCCGGCCTCGCCGCGGCGGCGCACGCGGCCCGCGGCGCGAAGGCGTCCGCTCAATACCTGCCGTAAGTCTCGGCCGTCTCGATCATGGCCCTGATGTTTTCGTCGGGCGTGTCGCGTCCGCACTGGTCGCCGGTGGACAGGATGAAACGCCCGCCCGCCGCCGCGTCGTCTATCGCCTTGCGGGCTGCCGCCGCTACGTTCTGGGGCCGGCCTCTCAACATCACATCGGTCGTGTGCAGATTCCCCTTCAGTACGAGCTTGTTTCCATAGAGTCTCTTCAGCTCGGCGAGGTTGCAGTCTCCCATCGGCGGGGTCTCGAGCGGATCTATGACGGTAAGCGATGTCTCCTCGGCCATTATGCGCACGAGTTCCTTCTCGGGGCCGCACGAATGCATGTGGGTAGGAATGCCAGCCTTAGATGCGAGTTCGATAGCGCGCTTGACCGCCGGCAGGGCGTGCTCGCGGAAGAACTTCGGATTCTGGAACACCAGCGTCCCCGATCCGCCGACGCACAGGAAATCGGGCCTGTCCTCCGGTTTCATAGCCATAAGATCGGCGAAGCGGCGCTCCACCGTGGCGAGCCTCCGTTCCTTCAGCTTCTCCAGATCCTCCGGATGGTCGGCGTAGTGATACACGGCCTCCTCGCTGCTGCATATGCAACTGGTGATGATGAACGCACCGACCAATCCCTGATCCCCCAGCAGCCGCTTGACCCTCCGCAGCCCTTCCAGCCCGCGGTCGACCTGCTTGACGCCTTCCACCGGCTCGTAACGTGCCGGCACGGGGGGAAGGCCGATCCTGGCCGGCGGAACCCCGCCGGTCGGAGGATTGTCCGCGGAATAGATGGTGACTTTATCGCCCCAGATGCGGCGGCCATTCTCGACAAAACCCGCCTGGGTAACGATCCGTTTTTCGTCCCGGTACACTATGAATTGCTCCCACGACTGTCCGCTGCCCGGATCGCTCGGCCAGCGGAAGGGGAAATACCCGTCCATCAGGGAGTCTATTCCGAAGCGCTTTGCGCAGGCGATGTAGGCCTCCCAGATGGGCGGGTCGTTGTACAGGTACAGATCCCAGAAAGGTTTGCCTGTGAGCCTGGCGGGAATCATGTTGGAGAAGTCCGGCGCTACCGGCACGCGGTCGGGTATCCCGCCGCGCAAGACAGTCAGTAACCGCTCCCGTGGGATCATTGCCGCGAACTCTCCGTGCCGTTACCGCGACATCGGCCGGCCTTTCCGGAGCCGAGCTGGTCTCCCTTAGTCGGCCGCGTTCAGGTGGCGGCTGCTATTTGCAGCGGTTCGCTCAAGCGGGGCAACAATGGCGCTGCCTCAAATGGATGATTATGCTCTGCCGCTGTGCCACAACATGTGGGGCGGCAAACAATTACGCCTTTCCACTCCGATCCGGGCCCGCGCCGCGCGATGATACCGGGCGCGGTGTACGGATCACCGGCCGCGCCACTCCGCGGGAATACGCTCCTCCCACTGGAAATACCACGTGCCGCCGCGCCCGTCCTCAAACCCCACGCGCCAGCCGGCCGTGGCGATTCTTCCGGTCGAACCGTCATCGTATTCAACCGTCCCAACCAGATTGAGCGGCCGGTCCAGATTCCACATCGGCTCCGCATGTACGCGCAGGCCCTCGGCCGTCAGGGCCGCCAGGAGGTCCCTCTCGGCGTCCGCCTTGTTCTTCCACCCTCCGAACAGACTGTCCACCGTCACCTTCTTCGGAAGCCGACCGCCGGTCGCCTCCGACAGGCGCGGTGCCGGATCCCTGCCTCCTCCTGCGTCCTGCCGGGGCTTTATGACCTGGTAGAGGCCAGCCCCTGCGCCGCGGTTCTCCCCGGCGGATTCGATCTCCCGCAGGCGTTCCTCCAGCCATTCGGCGCTGGCGACCTTTTTCCCTCCGGGGAGCACGATCTGGTAGGGATCCCCGGTCATCGAAGATCCCGTCCCGACCAGCCGGATGAACTCCCGCGCTGTCCTGATCCTGTCCCTCTGCGCCTCCCACTTCTTCCGTATGTGGACCGCCGCCTCAGCGTTCCCGTGTTTCCTGCCGTTACGGATGAATACTACATCCTTTGCCGCCTCCACCGAGGAGATCAGGAGCCGTATTTTCCGTTCCTCGTCGCCAGGATCCGCCCGCCTCCACTCGACGGCGAACTTCGCAAACGCTTCGCCGGACGGCGTCTTCCCCGCGGAAGTCAGGACCAGCCGGCAGAGGGAATCTCCTTCCTCGAACGCGAGGCTATCGCCTGTGGAAAGCATCGCGGGGCCGGCGACCGCTTGCCCGCCGGAGGCGCCGACGACGGCCACGCAGACTCTTCCAGGCATAATATCGGCGACGCGGAGGCGGACCTTGGCAGGCGAGCCGGGGATCTCCTGTTCCCAACTGGCCCGCGCCATGACCGTCGCCGGTCCGGCGGATGAGCCGGCGACCGGTGCCTCCGGTCCCTCGCCTGGGCGCGCCGGACGGATGCCGACGGCGACGCAGACCACCGACAGGCATACGGGGACCCCGGCGAGGCGCGTCGCCCGGTCAAATCCGCCGTATAAAGCCCGTGGCGCGCCGCGCCGCAAGTATCCGCAATGCGATCCCCACCTTCCCGCCTTCACGCATGCCCTTTCGCGCCGCATAGCACCTGTCCGCCCCCTCGGAATGCGGCCCGGACATCCCTGCCTGTTGCGCTTCCTCCTTCGCCCGGTACGAACGAGGCGCCCGTGTCGCCTCACCGGGAGATCCCTGACGGGATTCACAATGCGCCGACCGCCAGGCTTGCGCGCCCGCGGCGCAACCGGTTTCCCCGCGAGTTGCCGCGCTCAGATTTCGTCGAGAGTCAAGGCCAGGACTTCCTCGATGGATGTCTTGCCGCGCATGGCGTTGAGCAGTCCACAGCGGCGCATGGTGATCATC
>JAOACM010000332.1 GCA_026417845.1 Planctomycetota bacterium
GACCCTGCGGGGGAGCGCAGGTTTTCAATCCGCTTCCACCAGGTGCCGCCATTTCCTCCCGCCTGTACTACCCCGACATACCGGGAAGAGCTCCATACGCCAAGACCTTCTGCCGTTCAGGACGCCAGGCCGCGCGGCCCAGAGGCATGGCGAAGGGCCCGCCCGGCTGGTCAGCCATCCTTGCCTCCGCCGGGGTTTGCGCCGCCCCCCGGCTTGGAATCCTCAGAACCGTCGGGTTCCTCTATCGGTTCCAGTTCTACGAGGTCTTCATCGAGCGCCTGCGAAGGTGAAGGTTTCGCCGGCTGACCGGGGGCCTCAGTGGCAGCCTGAAATGCAGCGGGCGGTTGCGCAGCCTGCGGTCCGGCTTGCGGCGGTACCTCCGCCAGCGGCACCAAGTCGTCGTTCGCGGCCTCCGGCTTTGCCATGGTGGACAGGGGCGCGATTCCAGGGGAGACCGGGATATCCATCTCCGGGACGGCGGAGCCGATCGCTTCTCCCAGGGGCACCAGATCCTCATCGGCACCGGCTGGCACCGGCCTGGCGACCGGAGCGACTCCAGACCCTTCCCCCGCCGGGGACGGCGCGACGGCCGGGCGCGACGCCTTCGATGGCGCGCCACTCCCCCCAGGCCGTTCGACCTCACCTCTGGCCTCGGCCATCAGCTGCGCCTTGAGTCGCGACAGCGTATCGTCTTTCCGGGGGCGCTCAGCTGCAGCCCGGGGCGGCGACCCTGATCCGGCCGGCAGCTGCGCTGCCGCGCGCGCCGGGTCTCCTCTGCCTGCGGCGGGAACATGTTGCGGACCCATCAGTTTCAGAGGATCGAGAGCGTCTCCGTCGTCGGCCTCCTCGAGAGCCGCCAACAGATCCGGCGCCGGCCCGGTACCGCCTGCCGGTTCGATTTCCTCCAGCGGAGAGACGCCCGCCGGAACCGGGGCCGCCGGGGCCCCGGAACGTTTCGCGATACAGTCCTTGCAGAGCAGACGTCCTCCGACCTCGCCGGCCAGGCCTATTTCCAGGTCCAGCACCGGGATGGAGACGTCGCACCCGTCGCAGAACGAAAGGCCTTCCAGACTGGACTTTTTCTTTGGCTGGGCCGCCTGGACCGCCGGCGAAACTTCCGGCAGCGGCGGGAGCGGAAGGTCTATCTCAGCTATGGGATCGTACGCCTTTGCGATGTCCTGTGCGGGAAGTGCGTGGGTGGGGATATCGGCGATGGATTCTTCCAGTACCACCTCGACGGTGCTGTCCCCGAACGTGATCTGGTCGCCTTTCGCAAGGACCGCCTCTCCCTCCACACGGCGGCCATTCACATACGTCCCGTTGGTGGATCCCATATCGTGTATGACCACCCCGGCCATGCCGCTCTCGATGCGACAGTGCCTCCTGGACAATTTTATGTCGGGGACGCAGAGATCCACATCCCGCGCCCTGCCGATAACGAGGGCCTTTCCTGAAGGCAGTTCGACGGTTCTGCCTTCCAGCAAGCCGGATCTGAAGATAAGTCTGGCCAACGCTACGCTCCGCTCCGGGGACATCCCCTGTTCCGGGTTGCCGGCGCGCGGCCGGCCGGATCGCCGCGCTGCCCCGCGACGGCTGGGAGATTAGGGTAGTCGGATCGAGGGGCGCCTGTCAAGAATCTGCTGGAGGTGCCGCGCAAAGCGCGACGCGCGGCGCAATCCGATGGACTCCGCAGGCGGGAACGGCGGAGACTGGCCGCCAGCCGCGGAAACCGCCTGTCCTCCTTAGATCCCATGCCGGAAGCCTCCGGACGTGAGGAGGGGCATCCTCGATCCCGAATCCGGCGCCCAAGGTTTTTGGACAGGCCCTTAGTGCCTGCCTAAAAACTTCCCGCCAGGTAGTGTGGATCACTGAGCGTATAAGCTGAGTGCCGGGTGTTCTCGGATAGACTCTAAGCCGATCAATGGCTCTGGCGCAGCGCGGAGACATTTGACGCTCGCGCGACTACAGGGTAATTTCCCGCCCGGATCGGTCGCGGGAGAGGGGGAGAAGGCGGATGCCGGCGTCCGATCGCGGCGTCAGCAGGTCGCGGAGGGCGTGTTCCGCCCCCGGCGGTCCTCCGGGACGCGCGGCCGCGGGAACCTTTGCTGGAGAAACCGGAATGGCCAGGATAGTCGCCAGGAGGATCATAGCGCCGAATACGGTACGGATGGACCTTGCCGCGCCGAAGATAGCGCGCAAGCGGAAGGCCGGGCAGTTCGTGATACTGCGGGCGGCCGAGGAGTCCGAGAGAATCCCGCTGACGATAGCCATGAGCGATCCGGCCGCGGGGACGATAGCGGTGATCTTCCAGATGGTCGGCCACTCGACGATGGAACTGGGCCGGCTTCCGGAAGGCGGCGAGGTCCGCGATGTCGTCGGACCGCTTGGCAGGCCGACACATATCGAGAAATTCGGGACGGTCGTGTCCGTCGGCGGCGGCATAGGTACGGCAGTGGCGCTGCCGATAGCCGTAGCCATGAAGCAGGCCGGCAACAGGGTGATAGGCATCGTTGGAGCCAGGACGAAGGAGCTGCTGATCCTCCAGGATGAGATGCGGGCGGCCTGCGACGAGATGCTCGTCTCGACCGATGACGGGTCCTTCGGCATCCACGGCTTCGTAACCCAGGTGCTGGAGCAGGTGATCGGACGCGGCGGGAAGATAGACCTGGTCCTGGCGATAGGCCCTGTCCCCATGATGCGCGCCGTCTGCGACCTGACGCGGAAACGGGAGATCAGGACCGTCGTAAGCCTCAATCCGATAATGATAGACGGCACCGGGATGTGCGGCGGTTGCAGGGTGAGCGTCGGGGGAAAGACGAAGTTCTGCTGCGTTGACGGTCCGGAGTTCGACGGGCACGAGGTGGACTGGGACCTGCTGGTCAGCCGGCAGCGGATGTATCTGGAGGCCGAGAAGCGGGCGAAGGAAAACTTCCACATCGCGCACCCCGGCACGTGATCCGCTGAAGGCAGGCGGATGTTCCGGGCGATGAGGGCCGGCGACCGGCCCGGCGCGGAGAACCGATGGAGGGAAGTAAAAAATGGCGGAGACCCCGGCGAAAAAACCGTGGGAGATACCCAGGCAGAAGATGCCCGAGCAGGACCCGAAGGAGCGCGCGCGGAATTTCCGCGAAGTGCCTTACGGATACTCGTCCGAACAGGCCGTGGCCGAGGCGAAAAGGTGCATGCAATGCAAGAACCCGCCGTGCGTGAGCGGCAGGGCGGACAAAAAGACGGGCGAGCGGGAGGGCGGCTGCCCGGTCGAGATAGATATACCCGCCTTCGTGGGACTGATCGCGAAGGGGGAATTCCTTGCGGCGGCGCGTAAGGTCCGCGAGAAGAACTGCCTGCCCGCGATCTGCGGACGGGTCTGCCCGCAGGAGGAACAGTGCGAGAAAACGTGTACGGTCGGAGTGCGGGGCGAGCCGATAGCCATCGGGAGGCTCGAACGGTTCGCGGCCGACTGCGAGCGCGCCAGGGGGGGGATATCCCCGCCGCCCAAGGCGCCTCCGACCGGCAGGAAGGTGGCGGTAATCGGGTCGGGGCCGGCGGGACTGACCGTCGCCGGCGATCTGGCGCTGCTCGGGCACGAGGTGACCGTGTTCGAGGCGCTGCATTGCGGGGGCGGAGTGCTGGTGTACGGGATACCCGAGTTCCGCCTGCCCAAGGAGATAGTCCGGAAGGAAATAGAATATCTGGAATCGCTCGGAGTAAAATTCGAGTACAATGCGGTGATAGGCAAGCAGGAGACCATTGACGAGCTGATGAAAGAGGAGGGGTTCGACGCCGTCTTCGTCGGGACGGGCGCCGGCGCCCCATCGTTCCTAGGCATCCCCGGGGAGAACCTGAACGGCGTCTACAGCGCCAACGAATACCTGACGCGCAGCAACCTGATGAAAGCCTACGACCCGCGATACGATACGCCCATAGCCCGGGCGCGGAACGTTGCGGTAGTAGGCGGTGGGAACGTCGCGATGGACGCCGCCAGGACGGCCCTGCGGCTGGGCGCCGAAACCGTAACGATAGTGTACAGAAGGTCGAGGGCTGAAATGCCGGCGCGCAAGGAGGAGATACACCACGCCGAGGAAGAGGGCGTGCGGTTCATGCTGCTGACGAACCCCATCCGGATACTCGGCGACGAAAAGGGCTGGGTCAGGGGAATGGAATGCCTGCGGATGGAGCTTGGGGAGCCGGACGAATCGGGCCGCAGGCGCCCGGTGCCGGTCAAGGGATCGGAATTCGTGATAGACGTTGACGCCGTGATAGTCGCAATCGGCAATACCCCCAATCCGCTGATCCCCCAGACCACTCCGGACCTGGCCGTTGGCCGTCACGGCACAGTAATTGCCGACCAGGAGACCGGGGCAACATCGAAAAAGGGTGTGTACGCCGGCGGGGACATAGTCACCGGCGCCGCCACCGTCATACTGGCCATGGGCGCGGGCAGGAAGGCAGCGCGGGCCATTCATAAGTACCTGACCGGACGCGATGCCTGATGCGGGCTTAATCCGGCAGATCGAAGGGGAACCATGCCGATGTCCGACGACTTTCTGACGCGGTTGAAGTTTGACGATAAGGGGCTGATCGCGGTCATAATCCAGGACGCCGACGACGGACAGGTGCTGATGTTCGCCTACGCTAATCGGGAAGCCGTCGAGAAGACGATCCAGACCGGGAAGATGCACTTCTACAGCCGGTCCAGGCGGAAGCTGTGGCTCAAAGGGGAGACGAGCGGGAACTTCCAGCACGTCGTCGAGATCCGCCACGATTGCGATGCCGACGCCCTGCTGGTCAAGGTGCGCCAGAAAGGCGGCGCCTGCCATCTGGGCTTCAGATCCTGCTTCTCCTTCCTTCTGCGCGACGGAAAGGTCGTGGAAGATGGCGAGAAGATGTTCGATCCGGGCGAGGTCTACGGCAAGGGCGGATCCTGAGGATGGCGGCGCGGGCTACGTGGCGTACTTCTCTGGAGTGCCGGAGTCCCTGCTTCAGCGGTCCCTTTTGCTGAAGTTTCGCTTCAGGATTCCATATTTCTGTGCTTGTGACGACGATGTGATGCGTCCACGCTCGACGCCCGAAGAAATCAGCCCGCGAGACTTGACATATTCGCGGGAATACATAACAATAAGACAAACAAGCGGTTATATAGAAGGTCGGGGGGATAGAGTCTGAAGGGCTGGGCGAATCGTCAGGCCGCAGATAAGGGAAAGGAGAAGCGATGGCTACGACCAAGCGTGAGCTGGTCAAGAGGGTGGCGA
>JAOACM010000333.1 GCA_026417845.1 Planctomycetota bacterium
GCTTATACGTTCAGCGATCCACACTGCCTGGCGGGAAGTTTCTGGACAGGCTCTGAGATGGAAGTCGGGCGCTACCCATATGCCGCTGCAGGCGCACCACAATAAGGTCACGTACCCCAGGGCCCGAGGCTCGACACAAACGCCGAAACAGGCTTGGCGCGCGATGCTGAGACGTGGTAAATCCGGGGAGCAGCCCCGGAAGCGGTCGCCTCCGTTCGATATATGCGAACGCCGGCTCACGGGACATTCGGGGGGGGCCGGCCGCAGCGGCCGGCAAACGGCATCGCCTGGGACAGTCCGGACGGGCGCGCCGCCGCCACACGCCCGCCGGGACTGGGAAATGGCCGGATATCGCGAGGATGGAGGGAAGATGCGTGCCAGACTCGTTATCTTCGGGGCCGTGCTGGTCGTTTGCGGGACGGCGCCTGGCGCTGAACCGCCGGCCGGGCAACCGAAGGGTACGACCGGCAAGGTGGAAGCGGTAATCCTCTACCGCGGGCAGGCGCTGGTTACGCGACTGGTCCCGGTGGAAGAGCCCGCCGGACGTATCGAGCTGCTCGTAACGGGCCTCCCCGATCAGGTAGACCCTGACAGCCTGTTCGCCGAACCGGGAGACGGCATCGCGGTCCGCGCCGTGAGGTATCGCGCCAGGGCAGTCGGGGAAGATCCGCGCGAGGCCGTCCGCAAGCTCGACGCCGAAATGGAGGCGGCGAACGACAGGCTCGCCCGCAACCAGCGCCTCCAGCAGGTCCTCCAGCAGCGCCTGGCCTACCTTGACAAGCTGGAGAACTTCGTACCGCCCACCGCGACGCTCGAGCTGGCCAGAGGCGTGCTCAACGCCGAGGCCGTCAGGACGATATCGCTGTTCAACTTCGACCAGCGCAAGGCGGCGGCCGAGGAACAGTTGAAACTCCAGGCCGAAGAACGCGACATACGCAAGGAGCTGGACCTCATAGCGAAACGGCGGAACGAGATCGCCGAGAAGTCGTCCAGGGAGGAGCGAGAGGCGCTGCTGTTCCTCGACAAGACGGGCGCCGGCCGGACGTGGGTGAGGCTCTCCTACCTGGTGAACAGCGCCGGATGGTCGCCGGCGTACAACTTCCGCGCCGGCAGGGATGGCGGCGAATTCCGCGTCGAATACAACGCGCTGGTGTACCAGCGCAGCGGCGAAGGCTGGAACGGGGTGGACATGACCCTTTCCACCGCCTCCCCTGCGCTCTCCTGCCAGGCGCCCGGCCTCGCGCCCTTCCGCGTGGCGCTCGGAGGCGGACGCGGCGTCCCCGTCCAGCCGGCGCAGACGACCGAGCAGGTGGAAACGCAGGTGCGCTCGTCGCTTACCCGCCGCAACCTGGCTGAGCAGGGCCAGCAGAAGGCGGGGGGACGCGCGCCGCAGTTCGAATATAACTGGGCGATGAACGTCGCGGCCAACGACATCCAGTTCATTGAGCTGGCATCCCGGAAAGAGGCGCTGCACGTCCTGCGGCAGGCGGCCGCAGAGGAGCCAAGCGTCAGCTACCGGCTGCCCGGCACGGTCAGCCTGGCCAGCCGCCACGACCACCAGCTGATCCGGGTCTCCGAGATCAGGCTGCAGGGCAGGATGTACTACGTGGCCGCGCCGGTGCTGACCGGCTACGTCTACCGCGAGGCGGAACTGACCAACACCGCCGAGGACGCCCTGCTCGCCGGCCCGATATCGGCCTATCTCGACGGGAGGTTCGTTGGCAAGGGCGAAATCCCCACGGTGGCCAGGGGACAGACGTTCGTGATAGGCATGGGCGCCGACGGCCGAATACGCGCCCGCCGCGAACTGGCGGACAAGACCGAGGGAGTGCAGGGCGGAAACAGGGAACTCGGCTTCAAATACAGGATAGTACTGGAGAACTTCCACGACTCGCCCGTGATGGTCCGTGTGCAGGACCGCATCCCGATCTCGGAGCGGGAGACCGACATCCGGGTCACGCTTGGCGAGATGAGCGAGAAGCTCAGCGAGGACAAGGTGTACCTGAGGGTCGAACGCCCCAAGGGGATACTGAGATGGGACGTGGAAGTGCCCGCCGGGGCCGCCGGAGAAAAGGCGCGGATGATCGAATACAACTACAAGCTTGAATACGACAGGAATCTCTCCGTGATCAGTCCCGCCGCGTCGAGGCAGGAAGATCTCCAGGAGGAGTTCAAGGCGATACAGGACCTGCGGATAAAGAAGTGACGCTCGCGAACATGTCCGGGCTGTTCATCTTCGATCTGGACGGAACGCTCGTGGATTCGACCGCGGACCTCGCCGCGTCCATAAACGCCATGCGGGCGCGCTTCGGTCTGGTTCCGCTTCCTGTTCCCCATGTGGCCGGATGCGTGGGCGAAGGGGTGCGCCTGCTCGTAGAAAGGTGCCTTGCCGACGCGCAGGGCGTTTCCGTCGAGGAGGCAGTCCGGCTGTTCTCGGCGCACTACGCGGACCACTGCCTCGATACGACCTGCCTGCTGCCGGGCGTGGCCGCGACGACGGAGAAACTGGCGGCCCGCGCCATGCTCGCCGTGGTCAGCAACAAGCCCGAGGTGATGACGCGCAAGATACTCGACGCCCTCGGCCTGATGCCGCTGATGTCGGCCGTCATAGGAGGGGACTCGACCGCCGGCCGCAAGCCGGACGCCGCGCCGGTCCTCGAAGCGCTCCGCCGGACCGGCGCGCGACCGGAGGATGCGCTGATGGTCGGCGACGGCTGGACAGACATCGCGGCCGGAAAGGCTGCCGGCGTGAAACCATGCTACGTCCCGGGCATCGGCGCCCGGGCAAAGGCCGAGGCGGCCGGTCCCGACTTCACTGTCGAGCGCTTCGAGGAACTGGCGGAGCGATTCTGACGCGCGCCGGCCGTCCGGGCCGGCCAGCGGGAACCGCCGGGCGCGCCCGCGCGGCCTCACCGTCCGGCCGGTTCTATCTTGCCTTCCATCGGCGAACTGGCCTTCGCGTACAACCTCTTCGGTATACGACCGGCCAGGTACGCCAGCCTCCCGGCTTCGCAGGCTGCCTTCATCGCCCGCGCCATCTTTAAAGGATCTTTCGCGTGGGCTATGCCGGTATTCAGGAGGACCCCCTCGACGCCAAGCTCCATGGCGAGCGTCACGTCCGAAGCGGTGCCGACCCCCGCATCAACGATTATCGGTACCTTGCACGTCTCCAGTATGATGCGGATGTTGTTCGGGTTCAGTATCCCCTGCCCGGAACCTATCGGCGAACCGGCGGGCATTACGCTTGTCGCGCCGGCATCTTCGATCTTCTTCGCCATTATCGGATCGTCCGATGTGTAGCAGAGGACTTCGAAGCCCTCCCTGACCAGCGTCCGGCACGCCTCCAGCGTCCCTATGGGATCGGGCAGCAGCGTCTTTTCGTCTCCGAGGACCTCCAGCTTGACCCAGTCCACACCAAGGAGTTCCCGCGCCAGGCGCGCCACCCGGCAGGCATCCTCGGCATTGAAACATCCCGCCGTGTTCGGAAGGATCGTGTATTTCCTGGTGTCTATGTAATCCAGCAGGTTAGGCCCCGATTTGCGATCGAGGTCCACGCGTCTGATCGCCACGGTCACAACCTGCGTGCCGGAGGCCTCGAGGCAGTCGCGCATCAGCTCGAAGCTCGCGTATTTGCCCGTCCCAACGAACAGCCGCGAGGTGAAACGTCTTTTGCCGAGCACGAGAACATCTTCCATCGGCGGTTCTCCCATCGGCCCGGGACCGGATCTCCCGCCCGTTCGCCAGGGCGGCGCGTACCCCTCCCGGAACGCAACAATCTATCCCTCAGTCCGCCCTACATCAGGCGTCTTTCGAAACGACAGCGTGCCCACCCGCCTCGCCTCGCGACGGAAAATTACGGAACGCACCATGTGGCTTTCCTGTCGCTGCCAATCCCCGTCCGCGGGCACGGGGCCGTACGGAGCGCCGCCCGTCCGGTAGCGCCGGCCGCGCCGCAAACATCCGATTACAGGCGGACCTCCCTGCCGGATTCGCTCGACTTATAGATCGCGTCTATGATCTTCTGGATCACGATTCCCTGTCCGGCGGTGCAGAGAGGTTCGTGTTCGTCGCGAACGCAGCCGGCGAAGTGAGATATCTCGTCGAGGAAACGGTCGGCCTTGGCGAACTGCGGCGACATGTCCACCAGGTTGCCGCGATACTCGCCGAAGAGCCTCAGCCCCCCGCCGACTTCCAGAAACGCCCCGCCCTTGTCCCCCATCAGTTGCGTATTGAACGCGCCCGATGCGATGTTGGCCGCCCAGGAGCATTCCAGGGAAAGCGTCGCCCCGTTCCTGAAGCGGACCAGCGCCGTCGCGTAGTCTTCCACATCGAACGTCCCGCCGGGAACCTTCGTCCCCCACATGCTTACGTACACGTAATCCTTCTTGTGCCCGAACTTCATGTAGCACGCGGCCGACACCGACACGGGTTCCAGGAACCCCATCAGCCACAGCGACAGGTCGAGGATGTGGACGCCGATATCTATCAGCGGCCCGCCGCCGGACATCTTCTTCGTAGTGAACCAGCCGCCCAACCCCGGTATGCCGCGCCTGCGCGTGGCGGAAGCGGCGCAGTGGTATATCTCGCCCAGGTCGCCCGCTTCTATGTATCGCTTAAGCGCCTGGCTTTCGGCCTGAAAGCGGTTGACGAAGGCGTACATCAGGACCTTCTTCGCCTTCTTCGCGGCCTGGGCCATCGCCTCGGCCTCCTTCGCGTTCATCGCCGGAGGTTTTTCGCACAGGACGTGTTTGCCGGCCTTCAGGGCCTCTATGGTTAACGGGGCGTGGAATGCGTTCGGCACGCACACGCTTACGGCCTCGACATCCGCCTGCCGGACAAGTTCCGCCGGATCGGAGTAAGCCTTCGGTATCCCGTAGGTCCTGGCGGCCTGCTCCGCAGCGGCGCCGTTGGTATCCGCCACCGCCACGACCTCGACGTCCTTCGCCTTCTTGCAGGCGTCAATATGAACGCGGCCTATCGAACCCGCGCCGATCACCCCGACTTTTACGATCTTCCCCACGGTTCTCCCCTCCCCCTTCAGCACCAGGGCAGCGCGCGTCGCGCTGTCCATCCGCCCGCCGGGCCGGCGGACGACCCGTCTTTCCTGGAATCCCGGCACGAACTCTCGCGTCCCACGATACGCCGCCCGTTCGTTCCAGCACCTGACCTTTCTCGCGCCGGGAAGAGTGCGCCCTGCGGAACCGGAAGCCAGGAACGCACGGAGCGGAGCATAT
>JAOACM010000334.1:0-3327 GCA_026417845.1 Planctomycetota bacterium
AGACCACGCACAGACATCTGTCCGCTTCGCCGCTTTCCAGACAGTCGGCTGCCTCGGCAAGCAGCGGCCGGTCGTCGGTCCCGTCCAGCATCAGGCACATATCCGGCCCGGTCAGGCGGAACCTTATGCAGATTTCACCTATCGCCATGCTGGGCAGCGTGTAGGTGAAAAGGGCCGGGCTCGGTCCGCCGGGCTCCTTCCGGCTTCTCCAGTAAGCGACATCGGTGGTCACGCAGCCGGCTGAGGTCCCCAGGAATACGGCCGTCCGAGCCTTGGACTCCGCGGACATGCCGGCGAAGTCCGCGCCGAGCAGCTCGACGGCGGATACGGCCACCTTGCAGAGCGGATCGAGCCTTCCGAATCTGGGGAAAGCGCTCCCGGACAGCTCGCGCCACTGGAACGGCGGGAACCATCCTCCCCCCCGCCCCGCCCCCCCTGCCCCTCCGCCGGCCGGGACATCCGGCCTTTTCTCCCGCCCGGCGCCGCCGCCTTCCTTCCCGTCGTGCCGCCCTTTCCCGCCGCAGCCACCCTCCACGGCGAACATCCCGGCTTCCGGGACGGCCCCAGCCCCCTCCGGCGGGGCCGAAGGATGAGCATCGCCGCCGGCGGCCGGCCCGGCCCACGGCCGCAGCCCGCCCCCGCGCCCGGCCCAGCCTCCCGGCAGGATCATCGCTGCCGACCCGGCAACCATGCCCGCTGGCGCAGCGGCAGCGCGGGGCGCGCGCGGCCCCGCGCCGCCGTCGGACGCACAATGCCCCGGCGCCTCGATCACGAGCGCGGCATTCATGCCGCCGAAACCTGTCATCGTCTTCAGTATGCGCGCCGGGCGCCTGCCGGGCACCGGATCCTTCAGAAGACCGGCCGGAGCCGCCGGATCGGGAGCGACCAGCCGGGGCGTCCCGGGGAGGAAACCTTCGATTATGGCGAGGATCGAGACCACGGTCTCGAGCACCCCGGCGGCGCCGAACGTGTGGCCCAGCATCCCCTTTGACGAAGCGACCGGCGGAATAGCCGCACCGAATATCGCCCGCAGCGCCAGCGATTCCATGGCGTCGTTGTACGGCGTGCCGGTGCCGTGGGCGTGGACGAAGTCTACGGATCCGGGGGAAACGTTCGCGACCGGCAGGGCCCGGCGGATCGCCGCGGCCAGGCCGGATCCATCGCGCGACGGCCCGGTTATGTGATTGGCGTCGTTGGATGCGCCCCAGCCGGTTATCAGAGCGAGCGGCGGGACGCGGGCCTCGCGGGCGCGGATCAGCACAATGGCCGCACCGGCCTCGCCGGGACTCAGCCCCTTCCGGTCGCGGTCGAACGGACGGCATCCGTCAGGCGCCAGCGCCTTGAGCGCGGCGAACCCCGATATCGTAAAGGCCGACAGACAGTCCGTCCCGACGACCAGCGCCGCGTCCCATTCGCCACGGAGCAGCGCGCGGGCGGCCAGGCGGATGGCGAGCAGTCCGGAAACGCACCCGGCTGACACGCAGCGCGCGCCGGCCTTCGCGCAGTGTCTGTCCGCCAGATCCCGCGCCAGTTCGAACGGCAGTATGTGGCGGCGCGCTATCTCCGCGCACCTGATCCCATCGGCAGCCTTTTCGATCGCGGGCGCCTCGGCCTTCGTGGTGGCCAGCACAAGGCCGACGCGCGCGGCGGGAATTCCACGAAGCGCCTCGCGGGCCGACGCCGCGGCCTCGCCGGCAGCCCAGTCGGCGAGCACAAACGCGGCGGCATCCCGGAAACGTCCGGCTCCCCGGCGCATCTCCTCCCAGACCGTCTCCGGAACCGATCCGACGGGAAATCCGTCCGGTCCGTCACCTCCGGGAAGTCCTCCGCGCGGCCGGAGACAGTCGGAATTTGCCAGCAGCGCCCTCGACAGGGCCCCGACCCCGGCCCCCGCGGCGCACACGGCGCCGATCCCCACCGCGGCCACGCTCATATCTCTATTCCCCGTCGTCCCTCCGGCCGGGCCGGTTGCGATATCCCCTGCGGGGAGGAAGTTTGCGCGGGCGGCGGGTGGGCTTACCCCGGCCCTCCGAAGTGAACACGCTCCCGCAGAGTCGCGGTTTGCGCGATTTTTACCCCCAGGCGCCTTTCAGAGAGCGCCGCAGGCAAAAACTGCGCGTATCCTCCGCACCGGTTCGTCGCATCCCCTCTGACGGCCGCCCATACGGACCAGCGGCGCAACGGCTCCATCCGCTGCCACAGGCCCGGCTCAGGCCGACACCGCCCCCCGGCGAACCTCTCCAGCATCTCTGGCGCCGCCGGATCGATCTCCGCGCCAGTAATTGTTTACCGGGTTCAGGCCGGGGCGCTGCTCGTGGCAGTGCGTTCAGGCGGGACGGCAACAGCGCTGCCGCAGATGCCTGGCGCCCCCTGTACCTTACACACATGGAGCGGCAGACAATTACCCGCGCCACGCCCCGGCCTGCTCCCATTTGCGGTAAAGTCCCGCAAGGAAATCGGGAGGCGTCAGCAGCAGCGTCCCGTCCTCCCTGACGAACGCCTGCACGCTGGCCCCGGCAGCCAGCAGCTTTCCGCCGGCATTCCTGACTTCGTACTCAAACTCCATCTTCGCACCTTCGACTTCGAGAAACCGCGCCGCGACCTCCAGCTCGTCGCCGAGCCTGGCAGGCGCGTAGAACTCGGCCTCCACCCTGACGATCGGCGCCGCCACGCCGTTGGCCAGGAACACGTCGTAGTCCAGGCCCCATTTCCTGCCGAAGGCACGCCTTGCCTCCTCGAAGTACGCCAGATAATGGCCGTGCCATACGATCCGCATCATGTCCACTTCCTGGAAGCGGACGCGGACCGTCGTCCTTTCCTCGATGTACCGGCGACCATCGCCTCCGCTGCCGCCGCCATTCCCTGTCATTGCCCCGCCCGTCGCCCGGCGGCGCCTCATGCCGGCCATTCGGAATCCCCCCTCCGGTACCTTCCATCTCCGCGCGGGTCGTTCCCGCTTCCCTGCCTGACGCGCCCGGCCGGAAATCCGTCCGCCGGTCGGAAGGACCGGCGTCCCTGCCGGAATCCGCCGGCCGGCACCCCCATCCCGCCGGCCGGCCTCCCATCCCGCCGCCCCGGGTCATCCCCCGGCGTAGACTTTTATCCGACCCCTGGCGACAGTCCTGCCCTCGACCCTTACTTCGCCGGACACCAGCGCCAGCGCCCCCATGCGCTTCTCCTCGCGCACCTCTACCTCCGCTCGTGCGCCGGCCGGAGGAACGTCGAGTATCTCGAACTCGGAGACCCCGGCCAGCATGCCGATCCCTCCGGGACCGCCGCTCCCGATGGACTCAAAGCCTTTCATGGCGGCCGTCGCCTGCGCCACAC
>JAOACM010000334.1:3337-5234 GCA_026417845.1 Planctomycetota bacterium
CACTCGACCATCGCCGCCTCGGAAATCCTCCCGTCCGGCGCGGCCGGGTGGCCGGCCGGGATCGCCGCCGCAACCAGGGCCGATCCGCCTTCGCATCTGACCAGGGCCTCGATCAGAAGCATCGGCGGGCGGTGCGGAATCAGCGCCTCGGCTTTTATCGGAAGCCGCGGCGGGCCGACGTGGCCGCCGGAGGCGCGCACAGGACCGGGCACTCCGGACATGCCGCGTCCCTCCCCCTCACCGGAACCGGCCGGCGATATCCGCCCGCCACCTGCGTCTCTTCCGTCCATGATCCCGCCGCCTGAACTCTTAGCGAAGCACCACGGCCGCCGCCGGAAACCGGAGCCGCCACATCCGTGCACCAGCCGGAGCGGAACGCCGCGGCTCGCGTGGTGTCTCCAGTATCCGATGCGCCTCTTCTGTCCGGACCCTCAGAGCCTGTCCAAAAACCTCCTGTCCGGAAGCGGGGATCGCTGAGCGTAAGCGGTTGCGATGTCCCCGGACGGGAGGGAGGCTGCGCGGGTGGGGGGGAGCTTACCCCAGCCCTCCAGAGCGACCCCGCTCCCGCAGAGTTGCGTTCTTTATCCCAAAAGCGCCTTTCAGAGAGCACCGGCGGCAAAACCTGCACGTACCCCTCCGCGCCAGTCCGTCGCGTCTCTCTGACAGCCGCCCTTTCGGCCCTGCATCGCAACCGTCCCGCTGAGCGTATGAGCTTCGCATCAGCGGTTTCGGACAGGTTCCCGGAGCCTGTCCAAAAACTCCTGCGGCAGCCGGGGTTTCCGCCGGGTGCCGCCAGGTCCGGCCGGAGGCTTTCGGACGGAATATTAATCGCACAAGGCCATCAGTCCCAGAAAGGATAGAAATTGTACCACTGAAACGGATACCGGCGCAGGACATTCTCCAGATGCCCGGCGTACTCTGCGACGCACCTGGCGGCAAATCCTGCCCTCCCGGCCCTCGGCGGAACCTCCAGAAACCGTGGCGGGAGCGCGATCAGCCTGTAGGTCCAGTCCGGTTCGCGCATCGCGAAGACCTGCAGGAGCGGCGCGCCGGATACGGCCGCCAGCCACCAGGCGCCCGCGGGGAACGTCGCCTCCCTCCCGAAAAAAGACGCCCGCGCCGACGCTCCCCCCATAACCCGGTCCCCGTGCAGCGCCACCGCCTCGCCGCGCCGGAGAGCCGCCAGCGCCTCCAGGCTGTGTTCGAACCCGCCCGATACCGCGATAACGCGGAATGCCTTCTCCTTCTCGGCCCCGGCCACCATGCGGCGTATATGTTCCACCTCGTTCTCAAACGCAACAATGTTGACCGGTACCTTCGCCCTGTGCAGGATCTCCGCCGCGGCCTCCCAGTTCCCCACATGAGACGACAGGATCACCACGCCGCGCCCCGGCGCCAGGGCCTTCTCGAGGTTCTCCTCGCCGTCAAAAATGTAGCGGAAACGCCCGCGCCCGCCGCCGAGGATGCAGACCTTGTCCAGCAGCATCCGCCCGAGCGAATAAAAGTGCCGGTAGACGTACCAGAGCCGCCGGAGCGCCGGGAGAGGACCGAAGACGCGCTCCAGATATTCGGATGAGGCCCGTACGCTCTTCCGATCGGCTATAAGGTAGTAGATCGGGATCGGGAGCAGAAGGACATAAGCGGCACGCAGCCCCAGCAGCCTGAGCGCCGTTATGAAAAACAGGTTGCCCCAGTAACCGCCCCGCGTCCTGCCGGTCCACGGCCGCGCCCCGGCCCGCCCGCCGCCCTCATCCCTGCGCCCGCCATTTTCCACGTCCGCCCCGCAGCCAGGCCTTCAGGTCCCGCGCTTGGCCGTCGCCAGCAGGGACTCCACGTAATCGTATATGGCTCCCAGCGTAGTCAGCCGCCGGGCCTGCTCTTCCTTTATCTTGACCCC
>JAOACM010000032.1 GCA_026417845.1 Planctomycetota bacterium
CGCTGGAGGCAAAACATGCGCGTATTTCTCCGCGCCCGTCGTCACGTCCTCTCTGATAGCCGTATCCTGCGGCCCAACAGCGCAACCGCCTCGGGCGCGGCAAACAATTGCCGAACCTCGTGCGGCTATGGCTCCCGGTCAGGGCTGCTTTTCGGTATAGCTGCCTGATCCCTTGGGGTCGAAAACGGTAATGCCCGTGAAATATGTCTTCGCGCCGACGGTCAGCTCGACTCCCAGGTGAGCCTCGTTGCCGCTTATGCCCGAGAGATCCAGCGCCTTCATGGCAAGCTGCATCTTGCCGGTCTTGCTGGCGTACGAGAATTTCGCCAGGACACTGGATGCCGATTCATCACCGCCGGCCTTGATCTTGTACAGAGCGATTCCGTCCGACGTCACGCTCGTGGTGCCGGTCGCCAGCGCCGTGAAATCCTTGTTCACCAGCACCGATCCGCCACGGGTGAGGCGGAAGCGCAGCGTCGTGGTCCCTGACACGTACTGGAAGGCGGGGTCGGCAAGCAGCATGGAAAGCGCCAGCGTCCCGTCAGTTCCTCCCCGGGCGGCCACTTTTGCCTTCGTTACGACGAAAGCCGTCTTCCGGTAGCCGGATGTCGGCGTGAATTTGCCGTCCTCATTGAAATACTCGTCCAGCCGGAAGCCCTTGTTGCCGACGGACATGGCATTCCTGAGGACCCCGGGGACCGAATCGGTGAACGTATCGTTCTTCGTGGCCAGCTTGATCGTCTGCTTCTTCGGATCTATCTGGAGCTTGACGAAAGGTCCTGTCTCCCCGGACGGCGGTTCGTACTCGTAGAAAAACCTGCCCGACTTCGTCAGCATCCGCGGGTCGCCGGCCGGAATGGTGAGCGTGCGCGAGCCGAGCGAGACTATGAAGTCGTGAGTCGCCGGATCGAAGGCATACCCCGAGCGCCTGTCGGCGTTGTAGTAGTACATCGCCTTCCACGACTCGTTGTTCGTCCCGCCGCGCGACAGGTCCACCCGCTGCTTCTTTACCCACATGTTGGCGGCGAGGCTGTTGGTGTCGCCGCCGCCCGCCGGCAGCACGACGAAGTCGTACTGGAGCACCAGCGTCTGGCCGGCGGCGTCCTGAGCCCTGAAGGTGACCGGATAGACGCCAGGCTCGACGGGGGTACCGGTCAGTTCGCCGGTCCCGGAGTCATAGGATATCCCGGAAGGCAAACCGGATGCCGAATAGACGACCGGCGCCGTGCCGTTCTTCGTCGCGACCAGAATGGGCGGCTGGCGGTCGTAGTTCAGGTTCACTATAGCCGCCGGGATGCCGTAGAAATCCCAGTAGAAACGGCTGGTCGTAGAGGGGGCGATCCACATCGGCCTGTTCATCGTGATGCTGTCCGATCCGCTGACGGCGGTTATCGAAACCAGATATGTGCCCGATTCCGTTGGCGTGCCGGTTATCTCCCCCTTGGCCGGATGGATGGACAGCCCCGGCGGAAGGCCAGAGGCCGCGAAGGTCGGATTGCTTCCGCCGGTCGTCCCGATCTCCATGAAGTACGCGCTTCCGACCTCGCCGTTGTTCAGAAGGACCGTCGTGAAACGGAAGCCCGACCCGCTCTCCGGAAGTATCGTAAGCGGCAGTACCGTTATGACCTTGTTGTTATTCTCCCCCGCGTCGTTGGCGGTGATCGTCACGTACCATGTGCCGGCGGCCGTCGGCGTGCCGGATATCTCGCCGGTCTGGCCATTCATCGAAAGTCCCGGCGGAAGATCGTTAGCGCCGAATGTAACCGTCCCCTTGTTATCCTTGACCTGTACCGTCTGCGAATACGCCGTACCAACTGTGCCGGACGCAAGCGATGTCGTTACAAATCCAATACCCGCATTACCGCCGCCGCCTGAAGCGTTTATCTTTATGGATGTGGCAAAATCCACGGTGGACGTTCCTGCAATAGCCCTGATAGTGAAGTTGAACGTGTTGACCGTCGTGGGCAGCCCGCTGATCAGACCGGTTTGCGCGTTGAGGCTCAGGCCATTGGGCAGCGCCCCGGATGTAACGCTGAAGGTAACCTCCCCCGGCGCCGGGGCATTCGCCACCAGGAGCTGCGCCGTGTAGTATGCGTTCGTGCTCCCAGCAGGGAGCGAGCTTGTCAGAAACCGGAACGTCCCTCCACCAGACTGTCCGGCGTGCGACGCCGCGCACGAGAGCGACAGTGCTCCGAGTACTGCGGCAGCCGTGACCATCCTTCCTGTTCGATCGCAACGCATGCTTGCCCCCTCCATCATAACCTGGCCCACCGGCGCGGCCCCGCTTGTGCCCTGCGCGGGTTGCCGTGGCTTCGTACTTTTTACCTTGCGAACTCTTTCTGACCGCTTCTTTGGCGCCTTGTCCGCAAACCTCCGGCGCGGAGCCCATGCGCTCAGCGATCCCCACTGCCCGGCGGGGATGTTTTCGGACGGGCTCTTATATTTCGTGAATGCCATCGGTAAACAGGATTACTCCTGATTGCGAACCAGGATCGGATGCTGTAAGGAATTGCACGGCACCGGTGCAGTCCCGGCTTTGCGTTCGCGAAAGACGTGAGGCTGCCATGAAGAACCCGCCTGGATCTGCCACGGCTAACGGGAAGGAGGTGCAACGATGGCCGTAAGGGCAGCGGTAAAGGAAGAGGCCGACGGTACCACGTTGGCTGATGGAAACCCGGCAATACCAGAAAAGACGGGAACGGCGGCGGACGCCGTGGCGCCGGTATTTGCATCGGTGCCGTTCCTTGCCACCGCCCTGGTGCTTATCGCGACTGCCGCCCGGTCGGAGATCCCGGCGGCGGAACCGGAAGAGCCTGCCCGCAACCCTAAGCTCCTGGCGCTCGAACCGAACCGCTGGGTCAAAATACACCAGCAGTCCGGGGGAGACGCCGTCCGCTTCCGCCGCCAGGCCCACGGTGGCTCCTGCTTCGACTCCAAGCGCGGCCGCCTCATCCTCTTCGGCTGCGACACCCACGGCAAGGACTGGATCAACAGCCCGCTGATATTCGATCCTGTGGCATGTTCGTGGTCCAGAATGTACCCTGACGACGATTTCAAAACCTACAAGGTAAACGAGGAAGGGCTGCCGGTGGCAGGCGAAAAGGGCGACCACCCCTGGACCATGCATACGTTCGGGACCGTCGTATATGAAGCGGCGCGCGACGAGATGGTCGTCTGCTGCTACGACGAACACCTGAAGCCGGGGCGGTTCACGAACGCCATGGCTGATCTATGGCCGAAGGTGAGGCGGCACCCGACGTGGGTCCTCGATCTGGAGGCCGGCCGCTGGAAGGCGCTCGAATGTCAGGCGGTGCATTTCTTCCCGTTCGCAGCCGAGTACGATCCGGACAGACAAGTGGTGGTCGGCTGCTCGTCGTCCGGGATATGGGAACTAGGCGGCGAACCCCGGCAGTGGAAAAAGGTCTGCGACAAAGGGGCGCAGGGCTGGCACAACAACATGGCATACGACTCGAAGAACAAGGTCTTCGTCGTCTTCGGAGCGCACATGAACAGCAACGACGTCATCCAGTACAAGCCGGGAGGCGGCCAGTCCGCGTACAGGATCATGCCGACGCCGGGAGTCCGTCCACCGAAGGACCAGCATAATCCGATGGCCTTCGATCCGGAGGTGGGCAGGACGGTCGTGCTGGTTGACAGCGCGCCAGAAGGCGCTGCGGGCGGGGGCGGAGCGGAAGGCGCCAGGACGGAGACGTGGCTGTACGATGCGGCAGCCGACTCCTGGACCAGGCTCGAAGGCGCCGACCTGCCGTTTCCCTGCGGGATGAACTACAACATGGAGTACGACCCCGGCCACAAGGTCATGCTGCTGGCGACAGGCGATTACAGGCACCCCACGGCCGTCTGGGCGCTCAAGATAAGGCTCGGCGAACAGGCCCGGTCGGCAGACTGACTCCCGTTGCACCGAATGGATTTGAATCGCCCTATCAGCAGGCGTCCGGTCATCGCCTTACCCCCCAAGCGGCGGGCGGCCGGGCCGGGACGGTTGGCGCACCCAAGAGCGATCTTGCGTATGGGGCGCGGAAAAGCGCCGCATGCGACCGCATCGTCCGTAGGGATACCGTCTGGAAGCAGGATCTCCGGTATCACTCAGCTTTCGGTTCCGCCCCGGTCCCTTCGGACTTCTTTTCCTCTGGCTTCTTCTCTTCGGCTTTTTTATCTTCGATTTTCTTTTCTTCCGGCGCCGGGCTGCCGCCCGTTGACTCTCCGGCGGGGGTTTCGGATTTCTTCTCCTCAGGCAGTCGCTCTTTCCCCGAGCCTCCAGCCTCTCCGGCCGGCAGGCCGACCGCGGCCCGGACCTTGGCGATCAGTTCCGGAGTAACCACCCCCGCGAAGCCGTACCTGTAGTCCGCGTATCCCGCACCGCCGGCCGCGGCCAGGAGAAGCAGGAATATAAGCAATATCCATTTGCCCTTGCCGCCTTTCTTTTGACGCTCGGCGGCCTCTTTATATCGGGACATTCTGGGCCTGGCGGCCGGTTCCTGCTTGCCGGTATCTTTTTCAGCTGCCTGGCGCTTGGCGCGAAGCTGGGCGATCCGTTCCTTCGGAGTCAACGGGATGGAACGCGCCGGCGCGGCTTTTTCGCCGGCTTTTTCGGGAGGCGGTTCCTCCGACGGCTCCGATTCCCCGGTTTCGTCCGCTCCAGCGGCCGTCTCGACGGCTTCCGCTTCCGTTTCCGCCTCCGCCCCGCCCGTCTCCGCGACCTTTCCCGCAGTTTCCTCCGTTTCGGCCTCTTGGGCTTCGGTCGGCTCAACCGCCTCCGCCTTTCCCTCAGCCTCCACGGCCTCCACCTCTTCGGCGTCGGCCGCGGGCTCCCCGGTTTCCTTTACCTCCTCCCCCGCTTTTTCGGCTTCAGCCGCAGGTTCGCCCGCCGAGGCTTCCGCTTCCTCAGCCTCTTCGACTTCAGCCGGCTCGACCGTCTCCGCCTTTTCCTCGGCCTCAGCCGTTCCAGCTTCCGCGCCGGTCGGCGCCTTCATCCTGTGCGCCTCTTCCGACTCTTCCGCTTCCTCTGTCTCCTCGACGACCTCTTCGACTTCAGCAACCTCCGCCTCTTCCTTAGCCTCTGGCGCCTCTACCGCTTCGGCCTCCACGGCCGGAGCCTCCGCCTCGCGCGCCTCCTCCACCGCCTCCACGGTCTCGACCGCCTCTTCGACCTCTTCCACCGCCGAATCGGCAGCTGCACCGGCGGCCGCCGATTTCGCGGCCGTTTCCTTCGCAGGGGAGCCGGCCTTCTTCCGGAGCTTCTGCTCCATCTTCGCGAGGCGCGCCTTCAGTCTGCGGAGCTTTTCCCTGGCGCGCATCCGTCTGGCCATGCGTTCCTNATCGGTCACAGGTCCCCCGGTCCTCCCGGCCTCCTCGACGCCAGCCGCGCCGGACCGGACTGCAGAAGGCGGCAGTCTCAGGCGGCCTTCAAGATTGACCGGTGCCGTACGGGGCGCCCTGAGCACCTTGCCGCACCTGACGCACGCCCCGGGCTTCCCTGCGTGCTCGTCGGCGGCCGACAGAACCTGGCCGCAGGGGCATTTGAAGACGATCGGCATAAACCACACCTCCGCGAAAAGGAACCGCGCGGCGCGCGAAAGACAAAACGTTCTATCCTTGATCGTTTTTTATCCCGAACCGGCGATCCGGACAAGGTTTTTTCACCATCCGAGGGGAGCCCGGGGGTAACCCGAATGTGGCACTGGTTCGCCCGGCCGGGGACCGGATAACCGCCAGGCGGCCTGCGGCAGCGGCCGTCCATTCCGTGGAGTGCCGAAACCATGCTTCAGATCCGCTGAAACTCCGCTCCTGGACTGTCTCGCTGCGTACAGAGGGAAGCGCGAATGCCGGCAGGATGCCGGCGATTCCACTGGTCACGTCAATGCGCTGCGACCGGGACGGCGCTTCAGCCGCCGGCCTTTTTGATCTTGAGCGCTATATCCTTCTCGATCGCCGGCAGCTCGATCTCGACCGTCCCGCGATCCGCCGCAACCTCCATTCTTCCGACGGTTTCTCCAGTCAGGGTATGATACATCTCGATGCGGTAGCGTCCCGGATCGAAGCCGCCCAGAGAAAAGCGGGCAGGGGGCGACTTGGGGATATTGGCCCAGGCATGAGGGAGCAGTCTATTAAAGACCCAGACATAGGCGCGGGTGCTGTTTCTTAAGGCATAGCCCTTCAAGTCGTCGGCGGGCTGGCCGCCGCCGCGCGAGCCCGGCGGCGAACGGAGGAGTTTTACGGCCTCCCTGCGCAAATCCTGCCCGCGGAAGTCCTCGCCGCGGACAAATGATGCAAACCCCCTGTAGTGCGGGTAGGCGTCGTCGAAATGGACGTGGAGCCACCACCAGTAGCCCGTGTTGCCCGCCAGCGGCACCATCAGTCCGCCCCACAGGCCGCAGTGGAGATCGGCGTCAAGCTGGTCCTTCGTGTTGTGAGCCAGGATGCGCCCCATCCGCTCCTCGACCCCCATCCAGTGTCGGCCCTGCTCCTCGACCAGGACCGGTTTGCCGTAGGCCCCCATGCCCTCGAAATTCCTCGGCCCGCCGAAGTAGTACTCGTATAGCGCTTCAGGTGCCTCGCACCGTCCGCCGGCGAGCTGTTCGAAGGCGCTGTAGGCATTGGACATGGCCAAGTCCAGTTGCGGGAGGGAGAAGATCGTCTGCCCCCGCCAGGGATGTGAGAAGTGGGTTCCGACCGGCCTGCGGTTGAGGTCCGTTTCCTTCAGGAAGGCGGCCATCTCGGCGTGCCAGTCCCGGATGTGCACTGCCGGCCCATCCCTCGGAGGGCCGTTCCAGCTGCGCAGGTCCGGATAATATTCCTCGGTGAACTCGATCTCCGACATCAGGACCCACGCCATCACGGCGGTGCTGTAGCCCCAGCGGGCCACCACGTAGCGGAGCTTGTTGGCGTGCAGTATCTTCGCGTCGCCGTCCGTAAAGAATTCCATGGGGGCTCTTAGCGGTCCGCCGAAGGCCTGCGAGTACGGGTTGTGATCCCATTCCCTGTCTATCCGGAGGCTGAGCTGGCCATGATTGGTCAGGCAGAGGTTGAGGTATATGCCTTTTTCCTCGGCCGTCTCGACTATGTGGTCCAGGCGCCAGGCGTTCGGCTGGCTGTAGCGGCCGAGCCCCTGGTAGTCCGGCCAGTCCCGCCGCCACTCCAGGGACCCCCACCATGGGCACATCCATACGCGGGTCCAGTTTATGCCAACGGCGGCGAATGCGTCGAGGTAGTCGTCGTACTGATACGTTCCGCGCGCGGCTATCTTCGCGATTTCCTGATCGGACCACCGTACGGGATCGAGGTATGGCCGGCGGGAATCGGACGGCGAACGCAGGTTCGGTCCTATCGGGTAGAAAAAGCTCCCATCGTCAAACTCCAGCCACCTCGGATCCCTGCGGGAGACGCGGACGTAGCCCGGCGATCCGCTCGGAACGCACTCGAACTCCACCGGCTCCGACTCCGCCACGACTTTTCCCGGCACGAACCGCACCCTGGCCACCTTCCGTCTGCCGCCGGAATGGTACCTGAGATATCCTATGTTCCAGTCGCGCTCGACGGCCCTCTCGGGAACGCCATCCGGGGAGAATCGCCTGTCCGGCACCCACTCTTCTGTCTTTTCCCATCTGCCTCCTTCCAGGACCTCAATGGCGACATCATGGAGCCCGATCTCCGCCGGCGCGTATCTGAGCGCCCAGCGCGGCGCGCCGACCGGCGCAACCCGCTCGATCCCCCCTCTCATCTCTCTGGCGCATGGCTCGAGATAGAAGCACGGAACGGACACGACCTTCCCTGACGGAGTCGTTATCCTGGCGCGCACATCCACCGACTCCGGGTCGTACGGATTGGGATGTTCCTTGCCCAGGTTGAACTGGACCTCCCATCGCTTGTATCTTCCGACGCTTCGCGGAGGTTTCCCGAGGAATGAGACCGAAGGCGCCGCGGCCCGTCGCGCGAGCGGTTCCGGCAGCCGGCAGACCCGGAGGTGATCCACGAGGAACTCGCCGGCGCAAGCGCGCGTTCCGTAGATATGAATGCCTATCTCCCGTAACCTTCGCCGGCTCCCTTCATCCCAGGGTTTGCCGTGTCCCACAGGGATCAGGCCGGACCTGTTGGTCGCCGTAAGGTCAACGAGCAGGGTCGTCCAGTCGGCCGGGCGGAGGAGGGGCGGGAGGAGCGCCTGGTACCAGAGTCCGTCCTTGTCGCGCAGGTGTACCCCGGCCCGGAAATCGCCAGGGGCGTCAGGGGGCGCGTATACGTCGAAGGCCAGGAGGTCGAAGGCGGAGAAGTCATCCCCCGCCGCGCCCCTGAACGGAACCGCCGGCAACGTGACCGTCCGGTAGAGCGAGGTTTCGCCCGGGAATTTTCCCTTCAGACCGACGGAGAAGCGCCCGTGGGAGGCGCGTCCCTCGACTATCCGTCCCGACCGCTCGTCCCCGGTGTACAGCATCACGACGTTTTCCGGGAAGCCGGGTGGCCGGTCCTCAAACCACCTTTCGGGCTTCATCGAGACGAGCCTGCCCTCGGTCTCCTCGCCCCTCTCGAACGAGCTCAGGATCCTGGTGCCCGGCAGATCCTCCGCCAGCGGGTGGATCGAACGGAGGGGGGCCCCGCCAAGGAAGGCGCGGGCGGCTTCGGCGAGCCTGGCGTGCCATTCCGCGGCCCCGGGCGCGACGGCGGCAGGGGCCAGAAGATGGCCGCTTACTGCCGGGCTGAGTCCATATCTCGCCCTCGCGTACCGCCCCTGTCGGAGGACGTAATCGAGGCCTTCGTCCATTCTGAAGAAGTCACCCGGTCCGGCCAGGGGGCCGCCGCGGGCCGAGTTGAGCGGATGCATGCCCCACCGGTAGACGCCCCGGGAATCGAGCATGCTCTTCTGGAACCACAGGAGGTCGGCGGATATCCCCTTCCGCGCGGCCTCGACCAGCACACGTTCGAACCGCCAGGCGATCTCCCAGTCGAACGCCCCGAGACCAGCCCAGTTGCCCCATTCTGCGTCCCATTCGAAGACCGGTCCCCAGCATCGCGCCGGGGGCGCATAGAGCTCGCGGGCCGGGCCGCCGGGCCCAAGCCTGAGGGGGAAGGCGGACAGGAAGTCGAGCACCGGGTCAGGCGCCTCCGCCGGCGCTCTAGGGTCCACCAGGAATCCCTCGTGCCACGAACCATCCCTGGGACCGGAATCGCTGCCGGAGCCGGCCGACTCGCGCCACCCGGCCCCGGACGCCGGAGACCGGCTTCCCACGCGACCGGGACTTCCTCCCCGCCCTGCCGATCCGGCCGCCGCTGTCAGATCGTGCCTCCCGGCCTCGATCCGTTGCCCGTTAAGGAGTATCGAGACCGGGGCCATGCCTCCGGTCATCTTAGGAAACCGCGCCCGGAAAATTCCCTCGCCGACCGGCCTGGCCAGCGGCCGCGACCCGCCGGGCCGTTCGTAGAAGGGCTGGTCGTAGAATGCCGGAGCTTCCATGCTTGTCCCGGCGGCCTCGATCCGCACCCAGACGTCCAGGCTTCTGAAATCTTCCGGCCTCGGCGGGACTGGTCTGATCCGGAAGGATATCTGCGGGCCATCTCCCAGCCCCGGGGGCGGCCTGCCAATCTCGAATCCGACTATCCGCGCCTCCGGCGTCCCGGTCGTCCTCCGGCCTCCAGCCTCGACCTTGTGTATCCTGATCTCTCCAGAGTATGCGCCCTTCGTCTCCAGCCGGAGGCCTATCTCGGATACGCTCCGGATCGCCTGCCCGTCGAAAGGTCTGCGATGGCCTGCGGGAATCCAATCGGTGGAATCGTCCGAAAGGTCGAGGGACCACTCACCGGGCTGCGGATGCGGCAATATCGGCGCCCGGGCCGCCTGGTACATCCAGCCGGCACGGGATATGAAATAGACCCTCAGCCGCACGGGGAACCGGGAGGGCTTCGCCAGACTGGCCTTCAGCGTCAGTTCCCCGCGCCCGGCCAGCGATATACCCGCATTCCCGAAGACCGCGCGCCGTTCGAATGGTCCGTCAGGTCCGACTTTCCATGCGCCGGGGGCCGTCTCAAGCGCTGAAAGCGGATCGGCTTCGCCACCGCACAAAAGGGAGCCGGCTATCGTCAGCAGCGCGAGGCATACGGCTGCCGCCCGCGCGGCGGCATGTTCGGAAGGCCCGCCGCCTTCCAGCGGGCTACGCGGCGGCGAATCGGGGTCCTCGACGGGAGGTTTCCCATCCGCGGGGCGCGCGAGCCGGCATGGCGGCGACGCTTCAGCCGGTTGCGACAAGCTCACTGACATGCCCTTCCCCGATTCCCTGATGGACGATGTGTGTCTCCGTCGCGCGCGGAAGGTAGCGGGTGCCCGGCGACGCCAGGGCCAGAGTCAACCGGGCGGGACCGGAGCAACCCGGCCGGACCGGAACCGCCCGCCGGCGGCCCCGTCACCTGTCGAAGAAGCTGTAAGGCCTGTCCGGCTCGCCCTGCCGCCTGTACGCGCGGGACCTCTTCGCCGCAGCCTCAGCCTCCGCCTTCCGCTTCCGCTCCTTCTCCAATTCCTCCGCCGTCAGGACCTTTTCGACTTCCTGCATGAAGAAACGCACCTCGCCCTCTTCATATATCCACGCCACCTTGCCGCCCTCGACCCCTTCAATGCCTTCATCCCAGCGCTCCCGTATCGGGTTGCCCATGATCTTCCGGACATCGCCCTTGGTCATGCCGGGGCGTATCCTGTCGAGCCTGGCGGTGGGAAGCGCGCAGCCGGCAAACAACGCCAGGGCCGAAAACACCAGAACCGTAGAACACATCGAGGCTGGGACCGGTCGGGCCAACGATATCCTGCCGCGAGTCATCGTGCACCTCCCCGGCGGATGTCCGCCTCTGGCGGTCGGCCGAAGCGGCGCCTCACGCGACGCCCATCCTTCCTTTGCGGCCAGCCGGGCGGACCTCCGCGCACCTTCCATTATACCTTCCGGCTTGGCCGCTCTCCACGCGACGCCGGCTCTCGCCCGCATCGGAACCGGTTCGATGTCGCCGCGGGAGAGATCCCGCCCCTATATATCTGACGCCACCGAGCCCCGTCCATTTCCCTTTTTCCGCGATCCCGAATCGAATCGTGCCTCGGAAACCAGGGTCTTTCAGTTCTCCAGTTCTCCGTCTGAAGAGGCATCGGTACCCAAGAGCCTTACCCGCAAGGCCGCCGCCTCCGAAAGGAACCGGTTGCGCTGTTGGTCCGCGGGGGGCCGTCAGAATGCGGCAGATGGTCGCAGGGGAGGGGCACGCAGCTTGCATCCGGCGCTCTTTGAAAGGTAATTGTTTGCCGCCCCGTATGTGTGGGGCGCTGGGGAGCTGGGTATATGTGGTGGCGCCATTTTTGTTCCGATCGAGCGCACCGCTACGATATAGCAGCCCCAGCTTGACCCCGGCAAATAATTACCATGCATCACCCCGTCCAGATCTCTCCGCCAGGCGAACGCGCACAGTACTTCCGAAATGGCACGCCCGCGGACGGGAATCCGCCGGTTCCACAAAGCTAAGCGCCCGCCTTTCGGCGGGCGCATGGTTTCGGTTCGCGTCCCGGATTCCACGCAGCGCAGCGCGGGAACACCCCCGGAACCAGATGTCAGCCCGCCAGGCGCCGGCGCTTCCGATTGCTCCCCCACGCCTTCCGCGGCGCTATGGCGCGCGCGTCGGCATTAGCGCCCCCGCGCTTTCCGCGCGCGGCGCTACTGCGCCTTCTTCGTCCGCTCCGCCTTCTCCTCCTCCCGTTCCTTCAGAACCTGTTCCAGGTACTGGAGGAACTGTTGGCGGGCCTCGAAGTCCTCGCGCTTCTCGATCTTCTCCACCTTGCCGGTGGCGGTCTCGGTCAGGACGGCGAACTGGGAGGGGATTTTCATCTCCTTTTCCCGCTTGACCTTTACCGGCTGGCCGGTCTTCGGATCAAGCACCGGCTTGCGTTCGGTCACGGGCTTTTTCGTCTTTTCATCTACCACCGGATTGCCGTCCTCGTCCTTTACCGGGACCTCTTCGGTGAGTATCTCCTCCACTTCCTTGATTACCGACACCTCGACGTTTTCGACGTCCGTCAGCCTGTAGCCGCTTTTAAGTTCCACCACCTCTGTTGTCTTCGTTTCTTCGTTCCTGAAGCGAACGATTACGGCGATCTCCTCGCCGATCCCAACCCGCGCCATCCCTTTGCGCCAGTTGCGTATCTTCGGGTCCCACTTTCGGACCTCGAAGTTGGCCATGTACCCCTCCTGGCCCTTTTCGCCCACGCTCCCGGCGAAGCGGATCTCGACATCCGGAGGGGTGGTGGCTGATACGACCGCGCTGGGCCGGCTTTCGAACAGGTCGGTCTTGCCGGACTTGCTTTTCAGCTTCACGCATCCTTCAGGCTCGCGCAGCTTTTCGCCCTTCGGCGGCGCCGTGAGGCGGCACACCTGGCGGACGCGAAACTGATAGGTTTTCTTCGGCTCGACGCCCTGGTAGAGGAACACGTATTTGTTCTTGAACTTGTCCTGTTCCGTCAGTTTCCTGCCGGCGCCCGGCTTGGCCTTGTCGCCTCTGGGCGCTTCGGCTCCTTCTTCCGCCTTTTCTCCGCGCCTTGGCCTTCGCCGCTCCTCCTCCGGCACCGCCGGCTGCGGCTTCTGAGTCTTGTCGTCCTTCTTCTCGGCTGCCGTCGCGTCCTCGGGCGAGAACTCCTCGACGGCGGCTTCCTTCCACGTCGCGCCGCCGTCGGCGCTGACGTCCAGGATCGCCCGGACGGTAGCCACGAACTGGTTCTCCGGGCTGGGCTCCCACGACACATAGACCCTCCCGCGGTCGGCCGCCGCCTCGACGTTTATGGGAGCCCGCAGCACGGCTATGGCCTCCGCCTCCGGCTTGGCGATCTCCACCACCTTCTCCGGGAACTTCGGCCTCGGCAGCAGCGGGTAGGCGCTGCGTGGGGCGAACGCCTGGATCTCCGCCGCCGCGGGCCCGGCCAGCGTCCGCGATACCGTCTCTTCATAGGTGGGATCCTTCTGCCGCGGCGGCACGTTGTCGCGAAGCGCCGATTCTATGGCGTTGCGTTTCGCCTCGAGCGAGTCTCTTATCGCCTTCTCTTCAGGGTCCGCCCCGGATTCGCTTGCCATCACGTACAGGCAGACCAGGACGACCGCGGCGAATATCAGCTTTTCCGCGTGGTTCGCAAGAAACCTCATTTTTATCGCCTCTCCAATCGGACCCGTCCCGCGGCCCGCCGGGCCGTGGCGGACAACCATCTACTTCTTTTTCCCGCCCACGGCCTTGGCGCCGGATGTCCCGCCCGGCTTCTTTGCCGGCGCGGCCTTGGCTCTGCTGATCTTCGGCGTGAAATCGCCCGCCGTGGATATATCCGCCGGAAACTCCAGTATCTCCATCTCGACGAAGAGGAACACCGGCGGCTCTTCGTACCGGTCGTTGTACCAGTGGCGCGATCCGGCGACTTCGGCCGAGGGCTTGCCGGTCCTCGGGTCTACCCCGAAGCGTTCCCCGAAAGGCACGAATTCCGGATCGGCCGCCCGCTGCACGTCGAGACGCCTGACGACGGCGAAGAATTTCTCGTTGCCCTCCAGAGCCTGCAGCACCCTGTTGACGGCAGCCGCGTGGACCAGCATCCCGATCTCAACGCCGAAGGCCGAATACGGATTCTGAACATCATCCTCTGGCGGCTGGGAGCTGACCTTCGCCAGCCTGAGGGCCTCCCCGAGAGCCGCCTTCCGCCTCGCGGCCCAGTCCTGCTCCGACACGAACCGCAGGAACAGAAGTTCGGATACCCCGGCCTTCTTGTCCTGATCGGCCATCTCGGGCGCGCCGGGCATCCTTTCCTCATCCGTCGAGGGCAGCTTTGGGTCCCAGGCGGGAACCTTGACGGTCCCGATCGCGCGATAAGTCTCCTGGACCACAAGCAGGCGCTTGAGCGTCTGGGGTATGGCGGACTTGGTCAGCCTCGCGTCGGGCTTCAGGAACCCGTCGTCGCCGTAATCGCCCCTCCCGGCGCCCGTCTCCTTCGGCCTGGGGAACAGCAGCCCCTGCTTCGCCGCCTCTTCCTGAATCGCCTTCTTCTTTTTTTCGTACCAGTCCACGAACGGGAACGGTTCCTCGGGGGCTTTATCCGGTCCCTCAGTGTATTCCTTCACGTTCACGGCGCGGTTTTCCCACAGGCGCCTGACCTTCTCCGATTGCTCGTTCAGGACGTTCCGGCGACGGACGGCCTCGTCGCAGTACCGCTGGTTCGGCAGGGATGCCGGATCCCTGGCGGCTTCGCTTATCTTCCCGTCCATGCTCCTGCATTCGCTCAGCAATTCTTCGTTGGCGCTCCACTTGGGAGGCACCGTCAGGAGATACGCCGCGAGCGAGACCGCGACGATGGCGCCCAGCGCTATCCAGAACAGATATTTCCGTACGGTATCCACCGGTTCGAACTCCTCCCGCCACGCGCCGGCCCGCGCAGGGATCGCGGCGCGGATTTCTTCTCCCTAAGGCGCCCGGACGGGCTACCTGGGCTGGCTCGCGGGCCTTATGTCAGGATCCTCGTCCGTCTCGTACTTGAACGTTATCGCGAAGGCCACATAAGGCCGCCGGACCTTTTTGGGAGGCTGCATCGTTGTCGTAACTTTTTCCTCCGGCGGCCCCCCGCGCTCGTTCACCATGTATTCGTCTATCTCCTCCCGATATACGGTGTTCCTGACCGCGAACTGGACATCCCTGAAGCCGGGCTGTTTCGAGAGCGCGTCGCGGAGCGCTTCGACCGGCCGGCCATCGGTCCCCGGTATCTCGCCGCTCAGCACTGCTATCATCGGCAGGTCCGGCCTGAGCTCATGCGGAACCCCGGCCAGATCCGCGCCGGCCAGCGGAGGATAATAGCCCGCCCAGTTCGCCTTGGGGTCCCCGGACCATATCTCCGGTCCCACCCGGCGTTCCGGGGGCGTCCGGACCGCAGCCTCCGGAGGCGGCGTCACGGCGCCGATCTGCGATGCTGTAAGCGGGACGCGCGATACGTACAGCCCCGTCAGAAACATCGCCTGCTCGGGATTGTTGGGGTTGGGATCGGGCAGCCCGAAAAACCTCCGCCCGTCTTCGCGCCGCAGGTCTGCTATCCTTGTCAGTATCGCCGCCGCCTTTCCCCGGTCGCGACCTATGCGCGCCAGGCGTTTCACCTTCATCTCGGTCTCTTCGATGCCCTTCGATGCCGCCTCCAGCTTCGCGTGCGCTCCCTCAACCTTCTTCACCGTCTCTCTCAGTTTCTCCTCGAGCTTAGTCAGTTCCTGCTGGCGCGCGGAGGCGCGCTGGTAGGAGACGAGGAGCGTGGCGAGGAGTATGGCGGCGGCCGCGGCCGCCCAGCCCCGCTTGCTCTTCAGCTCCATCTCCGCCTTCCGCTCCGCGGGGACCAGGTTCACCTTCATCTCGGACAGGCCCAGCCCCTGGATCCCCAGCCCTATGGCAACGGCCAGCGTCGGGAACTCGTTCAGAAAGATGTTTATGTTTATCGCCGGGTTTATCCGGACCCGCTGCAGTCCGGCCACGATCTGGAACGGCGCCTCGCGCACCTGCCCGGCCAGAAATTCGGCCATCGTCGGCAGGCGGAAAGTATGTCCCAGCAGAAACACCTGCTCTATCCTGGCCCCCTTCCGCCGCGACTTGTAATATCCTATGGACCGCTGTATCTCGGACGCCATTGATCCGAAGGTCGGCTCCAGTATGCCGAGTATCTTCTCCGCCTGCTTCTGCTGATTCAGTTCCTTCTTGAGCTTCTCGGCCTTCTCGAACGTCATCTTGAACTTGTTCTCAAGCACCCGCGTTATCTCGCGCCCCCCGATGGGGACCGTGCGGAAGTAGACGTGCTTGCCGCTCATCGCCACGAGGTCCGTACCGCGACTGCCGGAGTCCAAGACCAGCACGGTCTGTCGCGGATCGAACTCGTACCTGATGAAGTTGTATATCGCCAGCGGGGCCACCGAGATGCCGCGGACGTTCAGCTTGAAGCTGTCGGTCAGCCGCAACACCTCCTGGACAATCTCTTTCTTGACCACTACCAGCTCGATACCAAGCTGGCCTTCCTCCGCCTCAAACGTCTCATATCCCCACTCTACTTCTTCTATCTGGGGTATCTGTTGCTTGGCCTCGTACTGCACCAGGTCCGCTGCCTTCTTCTCGCTCCCGGGAGGCAACTTGAATTCCTTGAGAAGGCACATGTTGCCCGGAAGGGAGACGAAGACCTGGTCCGCGCCGAAACGCTTGTTCTGACAGAGGGTGGCGAGGGCCGCGCTGACGCGCTGGGCGCGGTCCCTGTCGTCGTCGGAGTGGACTATGTCCACGATATCGAAATCCACGATCTCGCAGCCGTCGCCCGACCGGGCCATTTTAACGGCCTTGATCGCCGAATTTCCGATGTCCAGTCCCCATACCACGCCGGCAGCCATCGCATCCTCCTCTTCGCCCCCACCTATCATCAGGCTGAAGACGGACAATGTTCAAACTAAAACATAAGACCGGAACGCCCCAGGCGACCCCCGGTCCACCGCATTGACGCAGGAACGCCCCCGGCCGGCGCCGCCCGTTTTCACCGAATTTCGGACGTAACTAAATGATCCCGCTTGGGTTGTCAAGCCTAAAAGACGTCCGTTGATCGCCTGGCGGGC
>JAOACM010000335.1 GCA_026417845.1 Planctomycetota bacterium
AGACAGCCTGTACACCGGGGAACCCCTTGCGGCCGCCCGCGGCGACGGGCGGCGTCGCGCCGCAATTCCGGCCGCCGTCGCGGCCCTGGCGGTTCTGGTGCTGACCGGATGCGGCAGACCTTCTCACGGGAGGATATGGGACTTCTATTCCGCGCGTGGCGGTACGAACAGCGGGATAATATGGACTGAGTACGGAACGATAGTCGTTGACGCACAGGAGACGCCATCGGCCGGATATATGGCATGTCAGCAGGCTTCGCTGGCCAGCCAGAGGCTCTGGGAGGCGCGCAACCGGGCTCGCGGAGATCTCATCAAGAGGGGAGAGCCTCCGCCGGTCCTCTACCTGATGAACACCTCGCACCTGCCGCAAAGCTGGTTTGGCAACCAGAGCTTCACGAAGGCCGAGATCATATCGAGCGGAGAAACGCGGAGGCTGATGCGGAGGGAATTCGAAGTTCTGCGGAAGGAGGCGGCGTCCAGACACCCGCGGCGCGATCTGGAAGATCTGAAGATGACGCTGCCCACGCTTACCGTCGAGAGCGGGGCGATGACGCTGCACACGCCACAGTCCGACGTCGTGTTTATTGTGCTGCCGAAGGCGCCGCTGCCGGGCCAGGCGGTTGTGTTCCTGGAGAGCGAGAAAGTACTGTTCGCCGGAAGCCTCGTGCCGGGTTCCGGCATCCCGGACGTCCGCGGGCGGGACATACCGGCGTGGATTGAGGCGCTGGAGTTCGTAGAAAAGCTGGAACCGGCATACGTCCTGCCGGCGTCGGGCCAGCCGATGGAAGGTCGGAGCCTGGCGAGGCTCAGAAATTACCTGTCTGAACTCTGGTCGGTCGCCCGCGCGGAAGCCGCGGGCCGGAAAGACGGGGCGGCGGGAGCTGCGAAGATCCCATCCGGAACTCCCTGCGGCGGCCAGGACTCTCCCGGAGATCCGTCAGATCCTGCCGGGGCTTTACGGGCAGGCTCAGAGGCTGACGGGACGGCTCTTCCGACGGCGAAGGCCCCCGCGGATACGGAAGGCGGCGAAACAGGCGCCGGAAGAGGAAATAAAACGGCGGCGGGGCGGGCCGGGATTGGGGAATCGGAGATTGCCGGGGCAGATGCGTGCGGAGGCGGCGTGTTGCCGGCGTGGGGCAGTCCGGCGGTCGGCACAATCTTCTCTGCAAAATTTGACTTGCCGGAATTCAGAAGATGTGAAAACTACGATAAGTTCCACTTGGAAAATGTGGCGGAAGCTCTCAGACAACTGACCGCGATCCGGGCGCGACGGAATGCCGGCGGCAGCCGCTATAGATAATTGCGGCCCATACCGACCGGGCGTGGCCGGGGGCCGGCGGGTGGTGGGGAAGTTCGGGAGCTGCCCGCTTCCCCTGTTTCGGGAATAAGGAGAATGCCCGTTGATAATAAGGATATGGGGTACGCGCGGGAGCATTCCGGCACCGAGCACGTCGAACTTCGCTACCTGGAGGTACGGCGGCAACACGACGTGCCTGAGCGTAAGGGTTCCCGGTCTGATCCTGATCTTCGACGGGGGATCCGGCCTGAGGCCGCTGGGGCTTGAACTGGCCCGCGAGATGCCCATCCATGCGCATTTTTTCTTCAGCCACGTCCACTGGGATCATATCCAGGGATTCCCGTTCTTCGTGCCGGCTTTCGTCGAGGGCAACGAGTTTGATCTGTACGGCCCGACGCTCGATCAGAAGGAAGGGTTCGTCGCCGGGATACTCGAAAAAGCCCTGCGGGGGCAGCAGGAAGATCTGAACTTTCCGGTTTCGCTCGCCGACATGCCGGCGAAGATGAGATTTCATGACCTCAGGCCAGGCGGCGTCGTCAGACTGAAGGGTTCCGAAACCGATGTGTCGGTTGCGGCCGGACTGCTCAATCACCCCGGCGGATGCTTCGGGTACAGGGTCGAGGAGAGGACGGGGAAGAAAACGAAAATCTTCGTTTTCGCGACCGACACCGAGCACCTCCGGAACGGCGCGAACAGGAACCTTCAGAAACTTGCGCGGGGCGCCGATTGTCTGTACTACGACGCGCAATACTCGGACGATGAGTACGAGGGGCGGAAGGGTATAAGCCGCGTCGGGTGGGGGCATTCGACATGGACGTACGGGATAGAGGAGGCCAGGAAGGCCGGGGTCAGGCGGCTCCTGCTCGGTCACCACGATCCCATGCACGACGACTCGGCCGTCGCGCTCCTGGAGAACGCCGCCAGGAAGGCCGGGCTGAGGGTCGGGATCGAGGTTGACGCGGCGTACGAAGGCATGGAAATAGACATCTGATTGGGGATCGTCCGGGCGGCCGGCAGGCAGATCGCGGCGGCCGGTACGGTGCGCGGCCGGGAGGATGCTCGGGCGGAGCGGGTGGGCGGGAAGGCCATGCACGGGACGGGCGTGAAGATCCGCAATGGGCGGTGGATCGCGGAGGCGGTGCGGCAGATGGCGGACCGCATCGTGAAGGCGGGCGGGCTGGAATCCGCCGTGCTCGTCGGGATCCGCTCGCGCGGCCCCGTGCTGGCCGCCAGGGTCGCCTCCGAGATCCGTTCCAGGACCGGCGCCGCGGTTCCGGTCGGGGCGCTTGACATTACGCTGTACCGCGACGATTTCGCCAGCCGTGGCCCTGTGGCCGCGAAGAAGGGCACCGACCTGGATACGAACCTGGACGGGCGCACAGTCTACCTTGTGGACGACGTCCTGAACACCGGCCGCACCGTACGCGCGGCCATGGACGAGCTCGTGGATTTCGGCAGGCCGAAAGCCATACGTCTGATGGTGCTGATAGATCGCGGCGGAAGGGAGCTGCCGATACAGCCGGACTTCGCCGCGGGACGGATAGAGGTCGGCCCGGATGTTGATATCCGGGCGCGCGTCACCGAACTCGACGGGGAGGACGGGGTGTTCGAAGTTCCAAGGGCGGGCGGGCCGCGCCCGCGATGAAACCGGAGAGCCTGGCGGACGCCACGCGGACGGTATGGCCGGAAAGGATGAAGGGATGGAAGGCGCGGGCCGGGGCGGGGGGGGAACATCCCGGGACAGCAGGCTGCCGGCGCGAAGAGGAACGGGGAAGTGTAATTGTCTGCCGCGCCCATATGTTGGGGTGCAGCGGGCAGAGCAGTTCCATTTGCGGTAGAGCCATCGTTGTCCCGTTCGGGCGCGCCGCAAAAAAAGCGGATGCCCGACTGAACGCGACAAACAATTGCCGGGGGAGGCTGCAGGAGGTGATCTGGACGAAACCGCATCTGCTGGGGATCCAGGACCTGAGCGGGGAGGAAATCCTGCACATCCTGGACCTTGCAGCTTCATTCAAGGAGGTTTCGACGCGGAGCGTAAAAAAGGTTCCGGCGCTCAGGGGCCGCGTCGTGGTCAACCTGTTCTTCGAGGCCAGCACGCGGACCAGCAACAGCTTCGCGCTGGCTGCCAAGAGACTTTCGGCGGACACCATGAGCTTCACATCGTCCGGATCGTCTGTATCCAAGGGCGAGACGCTTATAGATACAGCGCGCAATATCGAGGCGATGGGAGTGGACGCCTTCGTAGTCAGGCATTCGGCCGCCGGCGCGCCCCACCTGCTTTCGAAGCACCTGAAGTGCTCGGTGATCAACGCCGGAGATGGGTGCCACGAACATCCCACGCAGGGTCTCCTCGACATATTTACGATACGCGAGACCATGGGGAGGATCGAAGGCCTCCGCGTGGCGATACTGGGGGACATCAGGCACAGCCGCGTGGCCCGGAGCAACGCCTGGGGACTTACGAAGCTCGGTGCCCGCGTCGTATTCTGCGGCCCGCCTTCGCTGATCCCGCGCGATATAAGGGAATACATGGACGTCGAGATATCCCATGACGTAGACGAGGTGGTGGAAACCTGCGACGTCCTGAACTGCCTGCGCATACAGTTCGAGCGCAAGGCGGGCAACTACTTCCCATCGGTGCGCGAATACGCGGCGATATTCGGGCTGAACGGCGAGCGGATGAAGCGGGCCAGACCGGGATGCATAATAATGCATCCCGGGCCGATCAACCGGGGGATTGAGCTTACCCCGGAACTGGCCGACGGTCCCAGGTCGGTCATACTGAGGCAGGTGGAGAACGGGCTGGCCGTCAGGATGGCGGTGCTCTATCTGTGTGTCGGCGCTCTACGGGGACATGCGGGCGCCGAAAACAGGGACGAGGGCTGAAAGACGCGGTGCGGCGTCCGGTCCGGCCGATGCCGCTTCGGATCCGGATAAGGGCCCGCCCAGAAATCTCTGTGCGGTCGGACGGGACTTCAGGGAACCTTGGGCGCCACGGGAAGCCAGGCTCTCAGCGCCCGGCCCGGCTGATGCCGGAAGGATGAGAATCTGATGCCTACCCTGGTCCTTAAAGGAGGCAGGGTCCTGGACCCCTCCTCGAAGATGGACGGGATCGCCGACGTGCTGATAGATATGGTCGGCGGGCGCATACTGGACATAGGGAACAGCCTTGGCGGCGACGATGTGCTTGATTGCCGCGGCCTCGTGGTAGCCCCGGGCTTCATAGACATGCATGTCCATCTGCGCGAGCCGGGTGCGAAATCGAAGGAAACGATACGCAGCGGCGCGGAGGCGGCGGTTCATGGCGGGTTCTGCGCTGTAGTGGCCATGCCCAATACCGACCCACCGGTGGACAACGAGGCCAGCGTAGCCTTCGCGTATTTGCAGTCCGACAGGGCTGGACTGGCGCGGGTCTTTCCCGCGGGCGCGATAACCGCAGGGCTGAAAGGCGAGGCCCTCGCGGAGATGGGGCTGCTTGCCAGGGCCGGGGCCGTCTGCTTCGCGGATGATGGCCGCTGCGTTGCCAACGCCGGGCTGCTGCGATGCGCGCTTGAGTATTCCACGGCGTTCGGCCGGCCGATAATGGAGCATTGCGAGGACGTAATGCTTTCAGAAGGGGCCGTGATCAACGAAGGACCGGTATCGGCGGTCCTGGGGATCAACGGCTATCCGCCGGTCGGCGAAGAGATCATGGTTGACCGCGACGTAAGGCTCGCCGAGTTCACCGGCGGAAGGCTCCATGTTACGCACGTCTCCACGGCCGGTTCCATACGCATCCTCCGCGCGGCAAAGGCGCGCGGAGTCAAGGTTACGTGCGACGTCACGCCGCACCATCTGCTCCTGACTGATGAAGCATGCCTTTCGTTCGATCCTGTCTTCCGCGTCAACCCGCCTCTGCGTTCAAGGCGCGATACGGAGGAACTGCTGACCGGCC
>JAOACM010000336.1 GCA_026417845.1 Planctomycetota bacterium
GCGATGGACATGGGCGTTTCCGGGATATTGCTGGGCATAGGCGGCAGCGCGACGAACGACGGCGGGGCGGGGATGGCGCAAGTGCTGGGTTACCGCCTCCTCGATTCATACGGCGCCGATCTTCCGCCCGGAGGCGCGGCGCTCCTGCGCCTGGCCCGCATAGATGCCTCGCGGCGCGACCCGCGCCTGGGCCGGACGGTTTTCCGCACAGCTTGCGACGTGCGCAATCCGCTGCTCGGACCGGACGGCGCATCCTTCACGTTCGGGCCGCAGAAGGGCGCCTCGCCCGACGACTGCGCCCTGCTGGATCGCGCCCTCGCCAGGTTCGCCGAAATCGTCGAACGGGATATCGGCGTCAACGTACGGGAGATACCGGGGGGCGGCGCGGCCGGAGGACTTGGCGCCGGGGCCGTAGCGTTTCTCGGAGCCTCGCTGCTCCCGGGCATAGAAGTCGTCCTGGATGCCACGGGCTTCCGCGAGGCGCTCCGGGAGGCGGACGCGGTCGTGACCGGCGAGGGCCGTCTCGACGCCCAGACATCCCGCGGGAAGGCGCCGCTGGGCGTGGCGAGAGCCTGCCGCGAAGCGGGCGTGCCGTGCCTGGCGGTGGCGGGTTCGGTCGAACGGACCGGCGCAGCCGCAGACCGTATGTTCGCGGGCTGCATCTCCCTGACCGAGATGTTCCCCGGTCTCTCGACGGAGGAACTCATGAGCGGCGCGCGGGATTGTCTGATACGCCTGGGCCCTCGGCTCGCCGCGATGATAGAGTCCGTTTCGTAAAAGTCCGACCGGTCTCCGTTCCGGCGCCGCGAGAGGGGGGAGGATAGGAATGCGCGGCCGGCGGGCGCGGACATCCGGATGCGTACGCGTTCGGCCGCGGTTGTCTGCCGCGCTCATATTACCGGGGGCGCAGCGGTAGAGCGGTCTCATCTGCAGGGGCGCCATCGTTGCGCCGTTCAAGCGAGCCAGAAACGGCAGCCGCTGCCTTAACGCGGCAAACAGTTACGCGCCAGACAGTTACATCCGGCGCAAGCGTAAAAAGCGGGAAAGGAGGGGAGTGCGAGAGACATGCCGGCAGCGCGGCGCGCGAAAAGGGGCAGGGGGAAGTCCGGATGGACTTCCGCTAAGGACACGGGAGCCGGCGGGGGAGCGGCGCGCGGCGAGGGGCGCGCGGGGGGGAAGGGCGGGCGCCGCCGGCATGGAACCGTCCCGCTGGACCGCCTTGAAACGGAGCAGCCGAATCCTGCGTCCGCGGCGATAGACAGGGCGTCCATTCCGGAGATCCTGCGCGCGATCAATGGGGAGGACGCGAAGGTCCCGGGAGCGGTGCGCGAGGCGATACCGGCGATAGCGCGGGCCGTAGAGACGATAACGGCGCGCCTGAAGTCCGGGGGGCGGCTTTTCTACGTAGGGGCCGGCACCAGCGGCAGGCTCGGCGTCGTGGACGCCTCGGAGATGCCGCCCACATACGGAACCGATCCGTCTCTCGTCCAGGCCGTGATCGCGGGCGGGCCGGAGGCGGTCTTCCGCAGCATGGAGGGTGCCGAAGACGACTACGGGGCCGGCAGGCGCGATCTGGCCGCGCGCGGAGTCGGGCCGCGCGACGCCGTGCTGGGGCTTTCGGCCAGCGGACGCGCCAGATACGTGGCCGGCGCCCTGGACCTGGCAAGGGAAGTCGGAGCGGCCGCCATTGCGTTCACGTGCAACGCCAATTCCGACCTCCTCAAACATGCCGGCATCGGCATAGTGGTCAGGACCGGGCCGGAAATCATAGCCGGTTCGACGAGAATGAAGGCAGGCACCGCGGAAAAACTGACGCTCAACATGATAAGCACGACCGTCATGATCCTGCTGGGCCGCGTCCGCGGCAACAGGATGGCCTTCCTGCAGCCTAAATGCAGGAAGCTGCGCGAACGGTCTGAGGCGATACTGATGGCGGAGGCCGGCGTGACGCGGAGCGAGGCGCGGCGGGCGCTCAAGGCTTGCGGCGGGTCCGTCGCAGAGGCGCTGAAACTCCTGGCTGGAAGGTAATTGTCTGCGTAATTGTTTGCCGCACCCTGATATCGGAACACAGCGGGTGGAGCGGGTCCGTTCGTGGCGCGCTGTTGTCGCCCCGGTTCGCGCGCCATCAGTAGCAGCCGCCGCCCGAGAGCGGCAGGCAATTGCCTGTCTGCCGCCTCGTATGCATGTGGGGCACGGGGACACGGACGCCGGGCAGCGTGGAGAGCTGAGCGTACAAGCTGAGCGTACAGGCTGAGCGCTGGATGTTTCCGGGCAGGTCCCGAACGGGAAGGCGTTCAGGATAAGGCGCGGGGCGGAAGTCGGCGGCAGGCGGGCGGCGGGGGAACCGGGCCATGGGACCGGCAGGAAAAGATCGGGAGACTCGGGACGGTCCGGGGGATCTTGCGAAGAAGATCGGGGCGATGCCCGACGCGCCGGGCGTGTACATCTTCAGGGACGCATCAGGCGCGGAGATATACGTCGGGAAGGCCAAATCTCTCAGGCGGCGCGCGCGGCAATATCTCGATCCCGGCCGCCGCCCGGATCCGAAGACGGCGGCGCTGCTGGCCGCGGCGGCGGATGTCGAGTACATCGAGTGCCGGTCGGAGGTGGAGGCGTTCCTGCTTGAAAACCGTCTGATCAAGGACCTCCAGCCCAGATTCAACGTCAGGCTCAAGAGCAGCGCGACCTACCCGTGGGTCGAGGTAACATGGGACGAGCCCTTCCCCCGTGTGCTCGTGACCCGCGACAGGAGCAGGGAGGGTTCAAGGTTCTACGGTCCGTTCGTGTCCGCGTCGGGCCTGCGCGCGGCTCTGCGGATGGCCCAGCGCATCTTCGGTTTCCGGACCTGTTCGCTGGATCTGAGAGAAGAAGATCCCCGGGCGCAACGGAGGCGGCCGTGCCTGGAATATCATGTCGGCAGATGCCCCGCTCCGTGCGCCGGCCTGATAAAGTCCGGCGATTATCGCGAAGGGGTCCGCCGCCTGATTATGTTCCTGGCCGGGGGGCATGGCGATATGCGGGAGGAGCTGGAGAAGGCAATGAAGGCGGCGGCGGCAGAGCTGCGCTTCGAAGAGGCGGCCCGCATGCGCGATGCCATCCGCGCGCTCGACAGCATCAGGAGGCGCGGCAAGACATCCGGCCCGATAGAACCGGACGCCCTCCGCCTGGATCCGGCCGAAGGGCTGAAAAAACTCGGACGCCTCTTCGGACTGCCCGGGCCCCCGCGCATCGTCGAGGGAATAGATATAGCGCATCTGCACGGCGGCGAGGCGGTGGGCAGCCTGGTGCAGTTCATAGACGGGCTGCCTTCGAAGGAAGGCTATCGCCGCTACAGGATAAAGACGGCGCCCGGCGCGGACGACTTCGCGGCGATCCGCGAGGTCGTATCGAGGCGGTATTCGCGGCTACTGCGCGAGGGGAAGCCCCTGCCGGATATCGTCCTGATAGACGGCGGGGCGGGGCAGCTGTCGGCGGCGCGGGAGGCGATGGAGGCCGTGGGCATCGGGGCCGGCGGTACGGCTGGAGCGGCGGCGGCCCGGGACGCGCCGGGGCCTGCCGCCGGACCGGGCGGGGCCGGACCGGATTCGACCGGACCCCGTCCAGGGAAATCCGGGGGCGGAGCGCGCGCGGAAGGAGCGGGCTCCGGCAAGACCGCTCCGGACCCCGGAACGGGCGGGAGGGCCGGAAACCGCGCCGTAACTCTGGCGAGTCTGTCGAAGAAAGAGGAAACGATACATACCCCCGACCGCCCGGAAGGCATCAGACTGTCGAGGTCGGATGCTGGTCTGCGGCTGCTCCAGCACATTCGCGACGAAGCCCACCGCTTCGCCGGGCACTACCATCACATCCTCCGCCGCAAGCGCGTCATGGGCGAGGAGGAATAAGCCGGCCGTCCCTCGCTGCCGGCGCGCACCCGCCTTCTTCCGACCTCCGATTCCGGCGCACGCCCCCCATGATCCGTCCGTTCCCTGCGCCGGCCATTCAGCCGCGCCGGTCATTCAGTGCGCCGGCCTTCAGTCGCGCCGGTCACTCAGTGCGCCGGTCATTCAGTGCGCCGGTCTTCAGTCGCGCCAGTCACTCCGCCAGCCCGGGTCGCCGGTGATCCGTCTTTTCCCCGGGGCCGGATCCCGCCCCTCCGGGCGCCCCGTGCTTATGGTCGTACACGTTGTCGCCGACTTCGTGGATGTGCTCCCTGAACGTCCAAGGGCCTTCGATGTGGATGTGAAGCCTCTCGCCGCGCACCATGGGGACCACAACCGGTACCCCGCCCACCTCCCCGATGGCGACCTCCACCCCGAACGCCTCCCGCACGGTCTCCGGGACGAAAACCTCCCTGCCTCCGGCCGCTATCGCGCGGCCGCCCTTCATGAATACGAACCTGTCCGCGAACCGCAACGCGCCGCTGAGATCGTGCGTCACGATCAGCGCCGTAACGCCCAGGGTTCCGCATATGGCCCGCAGCAGACTCATGATCTCCACCTGGTTGAGCGGGTCGAGGTGGTTTATGGGTTCGTCGAGCAGGAGGACCTTCGGCTCCTGCGCCAGCGCCCTGGCGAGTATCGCCTTCTGGGTTTCGCCGCCGCTCAGTTCCGTAACGGGCCGCATCGCGAGCCTTTCCATCCGCACCAGCCGCAGCGCGCGCTCGACCTTTTCGATGTCCTCCGGTCCTGTCCATCCGCCGTCGCGCGCCTTCCTCCCCATCAGGACGGCCTCGAAGACGGTGCAGTGCGCCACATCCTGCCTCTGCGGCATGTACCCGAAGCGCCTGGCGATCTCCCGCCCGCTCATCTCAGCCACGGACTGGCCGTCCACAAGGACGACGCCTTCTCTTGGCCTCAGGAGACGGTTGACAGTCTTAAGCAGCGTCGTCTTGCCGGAACCGTTCTCGCCGAGGATCGCCGCGAGGCAGCCGGCCGGCAGATCGAAGGTCGCCCCGGCCAGCACGTCCTCTCCGCCGCCGTAAGAAAAGCGCAATCCGCGGATCTGCAGCATCATCGCGACCGCAAAGCCTCCCCTGTCGGAACGCCCGGCTCCGGCGACTCCGCTCCCCGCGTCCGGACCCGGGTCCGTTCCGGGCGGGCGGGAAACGGTTCGCCCGCTGTAATTGTAATTGTTTTACCGCCCTTTCCTGCCGGAATCGCTGGTAACTGTCTGCCGCGTTCGGGCAGCGGCTGCCATTTGCGGTGGCGCACCTGAACATGGCAACAACGACGCTACTGCAGATAAGAG
>JAOACM010000337.1 GCA_026417845.1 Planctomycetota bacterium
AGATGTGTATAAGAGACAGGTGCCTGGGGGGCACGCCGCGCTTCGACCGGCACACCATCTGGTTCGAGACGCGTCCTTTTGACTTCTCCGGCCCCTCGCCGTTCCGGCACGATCCCGGGAGCGTCTGGACCGCCAGATATCGCGAACTGCTCCTGGCGCTTTGCGCCGAGGCCGGGCGGGACGGATTCCTCGTCGGTCAACCCGGAGGGCTTCCGGCCACCGATCTGCTCTCCATGCAGATGGGCGCGGAGCGGTTCCTGCTCGCGCTCGTTGACCGCCCGGACCGGATGGCTGAGGCCATACTCGAGGGGGCGCGGGATCAGCTCGGTGTGCGACGCGAGTTCCAGGCGCTGATGCGCGAGGCCGGGCACGAGTACTGGTACGGCGGCGCGGGATGGATGCCGTTCTGGGCGCCGGAGCCGTTTACCCGCGAGCAGTCCGATGTTTCGTGCATGCTCTCGCCGGAAATGTTCGATCGCTTCGTGGCGCCGGAACTCGATGTCCACGGCGCGGAGTTCGGCGCCCTCTGGTACCATCTGGACGGAGGGAACGCCCGGCAGCACCTGCCGAAGCTCCTGTCGCTCCCGTATCTGCGGGTGGTTCAGTACACGCCGGCTCCGAACGAGCCGCCCAACGGGCCGGCGCATCTGGAGATGTATCGGAGGATTCAGGCTGCGGGCCGGATCGTACATGTCTCGCTGCCCGCAGAGAACGTGGAGCCGCTGTTGCGCGAGCTCGATCCCGGCCGGCTGATGCTCGATACCTCGTGCCCGGGCCGGGAGGAGGGCGAGCGCCTGCTGGAGGACAGCGCCCGGTGGGCCGCCCACGCCGCGCGCTGAGGGCGGGGGCTGGGCCGGGGCGGAGTTTGAGGGGGATCGCCATGTCGTCCGACGTCAGGCAGCAACTGCTCATAGGCTGGGCCTCGCGGGACGTAACACCGCAGCGGCCGGTGCTGCTCAGAGGCCAGTTCTACGCGCGGGTCTCCGAGGGGGTGATGGACCCGCTCACCGTCACGGCCCTGGCGCTGGAATCGGTCCGGGACGGGCGGCCGGAGGACCGGGCCATCCTGGTAAGCTGCGACTACGTGAACATTTCCGGGGCGCTGCTCGCCGCCGTAAGGGAGCGGGTGCGCGAACGGCTGCCCGATCTGGATCCGCACAGCGTATGCCTGAACGCCACCCACACGCACACCGGACCGGACACCGGCTCCGAGGATCCGCTCTCCATAGGTTCCCTGCCCCCGATGGAGGGCTTGAGCGAGGAGGCGCTGGGCGTGATGAGGCGGGCAGAACACCTCGCCTTCGCGGCGGAGCGGATCGCCGGGGCCGTGGAGGAAGCCTGGCGATCAAGGGCGCCGGGCGGGATCGGCTTCGGCCTGGGCCACGCGGTCGTCGGCCATAACCGGCGCGTCTCGTATTATACCGGCCAGACCCGCATGTACGGGAAGACCGACGATCCGGAGTTCAGCCATATCGAGGGCGGCGCCGATCACTCGGTCAATCTCCTGTGCACCTGGGATGCCGGGAGAAAACTGACGGGCATGGTCGTCAACGTGGCGTGCCCTTCCCAGGTCAGCGAACACCTGTGGCAGATCAGCGCCGACTACTGGCATGAGGCGCGCGTCGAGATTCGGGGACGTTTCGGGGCGGGCCTGTTCATCCTGCCGCAGTGCGGCGCAGCCGGCGACCAGTCGCCTCACATCCAGGTGGGACGGGCCGCCGAGGAGCGCATGTGGCGGCTGACCGGCAGAACCCAGCGCCAGGAAATAGCCGTCCGCATCGCCGACGCCGTATCCGCGATAATGCTCCTCGTGGAGAAGGACATTGACCGGAACCCGATCTTCGCCCACCGCGTCGAGATGGTGGAACTGCCGCTGCGGCCGCTTTCCGAAGGAGACGTCAGGGAGGCGCGGGCCGAGGCGGAGAAAGCCCGCGCGAGTTACGAGGCGCTGCGGAAGGATCTGGAGTCCCACCCGGAGAAGACGCGGGTGCCGCGCTGGTACAAGGATATCTCGGCGGCCTACTCCCGGATGCTCTGGAACCTCCAGGTGGAGCGGCGTTTCGAAGAGCTGAAGGCGCGGACCGCACGGCCGGTCGAGATACACGTGCTGCGGCTGGGGGCGGTCGCCTTCGCCACGAATCCGTTCGAGTGCTACCTGGATTTCGGCCTCCAGATCAAGGCGCGCAGCAGGGCGGTCCAGACCTTCGTGGTGCAGCTCGCCGGCGGCGACATCGTGGGATCGTACCTCCCGACCGACCGCGCAGCGGCTGGCGGAAGTTACGGCGCCATCCCGGCGAGCACACCCTTCGGACCCGAGGCCGGCCGCCTGCTCGTTGATCGGACCGTCGAGCTGATCAACGGGCTTTTCCGTTAACTCCCCGCCAGCCGCCGGCCGGGAAGTCCGCAGGGCTGTTGCGCGAAACCTTCCCCGCTCCGTATATTCGCTTGGCGCTCCCCGCGGAGGAATACCGCCGCGGCTGGCGCGACATGGGGGCCGGAAACCGCGGGGCGGAGCGGATGCGTGGAAACGGTCCTGTCGGCGCCAGACGCGATGCCCCGGACGGGAGGGCTGGCGGTCAGAAGGACGGTATGGCGGAGGAGAAAGACAATGCCGCGCAGGATACGAGTGGCGACGATGGCGATAAAAGGCGGGGGGCGGGGATCGGTTGAGGCGAACCGCGCCATGGTCATGGAAACGCTGGATCAGATGTGCGCGGAGCGTCCCGACATAGCGTGTCTGCCGGAGGCGTTCACGACCATCGGGATGTACGAATCCCTGGCCAGGGAGGGAGCGATCAGATACGCGGAGACGGTGCCGGGCCCGACGACGGACGAGGCCGCCAAACGCGCCCGCGAACACCGCGCATACGTCGTCTGTCCGATCCTGCGCCGCGATGGAGACCGCCCCTTCAACTCGGCGGTCATCCTGGATAGAAACGGCCAGGTCGCCGGCATCTATGACAAGATGCACCCGGTCACGACGGCGTACCGGCGGACCGCAAGGCTCGACGGCGGCGTAATCCCGGGAAGCTCCGCGCCGGTCTTCGAACTGGACTTCGGAAAGGTCGGGGTCCAGATATGCTTCGATGCCGGATTCCCCGAAGGCTGGCAGGCGCTTGCCGATTGCGGGGCGGAACTTGTCTTCTGGTGTTCTGCCTACGATGGCGGCTTCCACCTGCGCGCGCTCGCTTTCATGCACCAGTACTACATCGTCTCCGCCGTGCATGAGGGCCGCGCGGCCATCATAGATCCGCTCGGCATCGTCCTCGATCGCACCGGCTGGCTCCCCTGGACCGCCCGCAGCGTAGATCTCGACTTCCGAGTCTGCCACTTCGACTGGCACGAAAAGCGCGTCAGGGAGCTGAAGAAGAAATACGGCCCCGGGATTACGATCCGGACGCTGGACGACGAGGGACTTTTTCTGGTCGAGTCGAACCTGAACGATGTGCCGCTGTCGAAGATGCTGGAGGAATTCCCGCTCGAATCCTGGCGCGATTATCACCGCAGGCACCTGAAGGTATACGGCGATATCCGCTCTGGCCGCAGGGATCCCATGGAGATTCCGAAGGAGCGCGAGGTGCCCTGAGCGGCCATCCGCGGAATGTCGCTCCGGTTACGACCGCTTTCCTTCTCCTGTATTCGAGGAACAACCCGGGCGCGCAGGCGGAGATCCCGTTGCCCGGGATTGTCTGTCGCATCAATGTGTCGTGGGCGCAGCACTTGGGCGCATACGGCTTCTGTGGCGCCATTGTCGTACTGTCCTGGTGCACTGCTTCGCGTAGCGGTCACAGCCCGAACGCGATAAACGATTACCGTCGCCCGTGGCGGAGGGGCAACCGCACCGGAAGGAACGTTTCCATGCCGTGCGCCTGCAATTGTTTGCCGTGCCCGTATGTTGGAGGGCAGCGGGCAAAGCGGGCCATTTGCAGCAGCCCAATTGTTGTCCCATTCGGGCGCAGCACTGCAGGCGGCAGCCGCCACCTGAACGCGGCAGGCAATTACCTACGTTATGAAGCGCAGCCCGAGGCCCGCAGCCTTTTCGCGCACGAACCGCGCCGCCTCCGGGTACTCTTCGCGCTTCATGTGCTCAAGTATCAATGGGGTGTCCGGATCGAGCCTCGCCAGCTCCTCAAGGTACGCGCCGTAGTCCAGTCCGCCGCGCCCCGGCGGGACCTCGTCGAGATGGACCGTGAGCTTTTCGCCCAGTACGATGTCTTTCCCGTGGCAGCTTCGGATCCAGCGGCCGAGTTTGGAGAAGGCGTCCCTTATGAGCGCCCCGGAATGGAAGTATTTCTCCGGGGAGTTTATCAGATTGACGGGGTCCAGGTGAACGGCAAAGGTCTTCCGGTCTATAGCCCTGATGAGTTCGAGGTACGAGTCGGCCGAATCCGGATACATCCACGGCATGGTTTCGAGCGTGTAGAAGGTGCGGGATGGCCGCACATCGTCTATGATCTCGCGCACGGCAGCGACGATCATGTCGAAGGTATCGCGCTCCAGGTCCTTTGCGCACGGACCGTCCCATTTTCTGCCGCGCGATCCGGCGATGTTGACGCAGCACCGGGCTCCGATGCGGTCTGCCGTCGCCAGCGCGGCCTTGCATTTTTCCAGCGCCTTCCGGCGCTCTTCCGCGTCGGGGCTGAGCGGGTTGCTCCACGCCCCAACCTCAGCTATCGTGATCCCGGCCCTCCCGGCGGCGCGAACGTATTCCGCCTCCACATCCGCCGGCGCGTTTCGCCACAATGCCGCCCCGTACCCGGCAGCGCGGTGCGCCCCGATCCATTTCTCCGGCGAGTCTGCGTCGAATACAGGCCCCCCAAGCCGCATCGCGTTTTTCCTCCTTATCCGCTCAGATCCCCTCCTCCGGTTCAGCCTTCCCGAGACGCGCGATGCGGGAGGCTTACAGGACCGGGAACGGTCCCCAGGCTCGCTCCGTTGCGCTTAATTGTTTGGCGCCCCCATTACGTTGTTGACGGAGTTCCTGAGCGTATCCGTTTGGTGCCTATCCAGAAACTTCCCGCCGGACAGCGGGACTCGCTGAGCATACAGGCTCCGTGCCGGAGGTTTTCGGATAGGCTCTTATTATGGCGCCATTGTTGTCCCATTCGGGCGCACCACCGCAAATAGCAGCCGCAACCTGAACGCGTCAAACA
>JAOACM010000338.1 GCA_026417845.1 Planctomycetota bacterium
CGTCCCCAGCTTCGAGGATTTGGGATTGCTGCCCCAGATCAGACAAATCGCAGAATCCCCTCGAGGCATCGTGCTGGTGGCGGGTTCGACGGGCAGCGGCAAATCCACGACGCTGGCATCAATGGTGGATTATATAAATTCGACCGGACCGTATCATATCATCACGATAGAGGATCCGATAGAATTCGTGCACAGGAACAAGATGTCGCTGGTGAACCAGCGGGAGGTCGGTCCGGACACGAAAAGTTTCAACGATGCGCTGAAACATATACTGCGCCAGGACCCCGATGTAGTGCTGATAGGAGAGATGCGCGACAGGGAGACGATCGAGGCGGCGCTGACGCTGGCCGAGACCGGCCACCTTACGTTCGCCACCCTGCACACTTCGAACTGCGTGCAGACCATAAACCGCATTATAGACGTGTTTCCCGCAAACCAGCAGAACCAGGTCCGGACGCAGCTTTCCTTCGTTCTGGAGGGCGTCTTCTGCCAGCAGCTCCTGCCCCTGGCGACCGGTAACGGGCGGTGCCTGGCCGCCGAAATTATGATCCCTACCGACGCCATACGCGCGAACATCCGGGATGATAAGATTCACCAGGTGTATTCCGCGATCCAGACCGGCGGGAAGCTCGGCATGAAGACGATGAACCAGTCGCTCTACGAGCTTTATCGCGCCGGCAAGATAACATACGAGACGGCGCTGGCGTTCAGCCACGACCAGGAAGACCTCAAGAAGACTTTCCAGAAAGTCGGGGCGTAAGCGAAGGAGCGGCGCGCCGGCGCGAAGGGCGGTGTGCAGGCCGGAGACGGAGCGCGGCACGGGACGCCGCCGGTGCCGGGCCTCGCGGGGCCGTTTCCTCGACGGTTCTCTCCTCTGGCCTTTCCGCGGGCGGAGTGGGCGGGAAACCGGCGAGGGCCCCGCCGGGGGGGGGCGCATCGGCGGTTGGATTATATGGAGCCCGGCCCGGAAATCTCCAGATGGGGCGGACAGGATGCCTGGGAAGCCCTGGCTGCCGCGGAAGTTTCCGGACAGGCTCTGATAATATGACACCTGCGGCGGAGCCGGACGTCGGGATTTGCTGCCATGGCGCGCGTTAGCCGGATGATAAAAAGACGGCTGGGCGATCTGCTCCAGGCGGAGGGGCTGGTCAACGAGGAACAGCTCCGAAAGGGCATCGAGGAGCAGCGGAAGAAGAACTGCCTCCTCGCGGAAGCGCTCGTGGGCCTGGGCATAATAACTGAGGAACAGCTCGCCCAGGTCCTGGTCAAGCACTTCGGCGCGCCGTATATATCCCCGGCGCAGTACGATGCCGACAAGGAAGTTTCCCGCGTTTTCCCCGAGCGCGTCATGCGCGAATATCAGCTCGCGCCGCTGGATCGGATCGGGAACATCCTGATCGTAGCGGCCGCCGGACTGCTGGACCAGGACATAATGGACGAGCTGGAACGCCTGTCCGGCTGCCGGATACAACTGTTCGTCGGTACGCAAAGCGACGTGAAGCGGGCCATAGACGAAAGGTTCAAGGAGGAGGCCGGCCGGAAGGAGGAGCTGTCCGAACTCGGCAGCCTGCTGCTCGAGGCCGAACAGGAGATCAAACAGGCGAGACCGGCATCCGGCGCGGAGACCAGGGTCGTGGCGCCGGCCGCCGTCGCGGAGCCAGGGGAAGCGGCGATCTCTCCGGCGGCAGTCCAGCCGGCCGGCGCCGCCGGGGATGTCCCCGCTGAGGAAGCGCCCGTTCCGGGCGCTTCCCCGATCGCCGCGGCGCCTCGCGCCACGGGGCGCGTGGCGGTCCGACCGGCGGGTGCGAAAGCGGATGCGAAGCCCAAGGCCGGGACAGCGGCGGAGCGGCCGAGGCCCGTCGTGCCGGCCGATTCCCCCGCTGTGCCGGTCCCGGCTCCGGCTGGCCTTGCGGACGATGGCCCACTGGAGGGCGGGGTCGGCGGCGCGCACCCGCGGCCGTCCGGAGCGATCCCCGGCGGCTCGAAGCTTCTGAGCAGTCTCCTCGGCCGCAACCTCGCCAGCAAGCGGACGCAGGGACCGGCTCCCCCGGCGAAGGATGACGGAGAGGCAAAGAAATAAGAGCCAGTCCGGAAACCTCCCACCGGAAAGGCGGCCGGCATCGAGCCGCAGGCTCTGAGCCCGGGGTTTTCGGAGCAGGCTTTGAGTCAGCAACGGCGAACATGCCGCCGGCTCCGGCCGGCCTGCTGGCATCCCGGCGCGGACGTCGGGATACGGAGGCAGGAAAGCCTTGGCTAAATTCGACAGGAAACTGGGGGCCATCCTGGTCAAGCGCGGCCTCATCACCGAGGCGCAGCGGGACGAAGCCGTGGCCGCGGCCGAAGCCGCCAGCACATCGCTGACGGACGTCCTGGTAGGCAAGGGCGTTTGCGCGGAGGCGGACGTCCTGGGATGCGTGTCCGAGGAGCTGGACATCCCGCCGATAGATCTTGAGAAGGTTCGGTTCGACGAGGCCGCGGTGGCGAAGCTGGACGAGGCGCGGGCGACCAATTACAAGGCGATGCCGGTGGCGCTGATCGGCAAAACCCTGACGCTCGCCGTGGCCGATCCCTTCGATGTCCTGATCATAGACGACCTCAAGATATCCACCGGCTGCGAAATCCTCCCTGTGGTCTCCTCGGAGGCGGCGATCAGGAAGGCGATCGCCAGAGCCTACGGCGCGGCTGATGAAAAGATGGTCGAGAGCCTCTTCGACGATATGAAGGCCGACGATATCAAGCTGGCCGAGGAGGCCGTGCAACAGGAGGTGAGCGAGGCGGAGCTGAGAAGCGAAGGCTCGCCCATAGTGAAGCTGGCCACGCACATTATAATGCAGGCCATGAAGGAGGGCGCCAGCGACATACACATAGAGCCGTTCAAGAAAAAACTCCGCATCCGTTATCGCGTGGACGGCGCCTGTCGCGAAACGATATCGCCCCCGAAGGCGCTCCAGAACGCCCTGGTATCCCGCTACAAGATCATGGCCGGGATGGACATTGCGGAGAGGCGCAAGCCGCAGGACGGCAAGTTCCAGATGAAGATCAACAAGAGGCAGGTTGATTTCCGCGTATCGGTCCTGCCGATGATACACGGAGAGAAGGTGTGCATAAGGATACTCGACACCTCCGGCCTGTCTCTGTCGCTGGACGGGCTGGGGTTCGAGCCGCAGGCGCTGGCTGATTTCCGCTGGGCCATAACCCAGCCCTACGGGATGCTGCTGATAACGGGCCCCACCGGGTCGGGCAAATCCACCACGCTGTATTCGGCCATAAAGGAGGTCATAACGCCGGCCGAGAACATCTCGACAGTCGAGGAGCCCGTCGAGTATCAGATGGACGGCGTGAACCAGGTGCCCATAAGCGAGAAGCGCGGGCTGACGTTCGCCTCCGCCCTGAGGGCCATACTGCGTCAGGACCCCGACACGATCATGGTCGGCGAGATACGCGACACGGAGACGGCGCAGATCGCGGTCAAGGCGGCACTGACCGGCCACCTGGTGCTCAGCACCCTCCACACCAACGACGCCCCCTCCAGCATCATACGCCTGGTGGACATGGGCATAGACCGGTTCATGGTGGCAAGCTCGGCCACGCTGATGTCGGCGCAGCGCCTCCTGAGAAAGCTGTGCAACGAGTGCAAGGAGCGGTACGATCCGCCAAAGGACAAGCTGCTCAGCGCCGGGGTGAAGGAGGACGAGATCGAATCCGCGACCTGGTACCGGGCGAAGGGGTGCCCGAAGTGCGCAAGCGGGTACAAGGGCAGGTTCGCCATCCTGGAGACGATGCGGGTCGTGGAGAACGTCCGCAGGACGATAATGGAACGATGCACATCCCTGGACATCCGGGCAAGGGCCCTCGAGAACGGAATGATAACCCTCAGGCGGTGCGCGCTGCTCAACGCCATGCGCGGCAAGACCTCGCTTGAGGAGGTCCTGGCTATGACGATGGACGAGGTGTGACGGGAGGCCGGCTTCGCGACATCGCGCCGGAGCGATGGCGGTCCGGAGAGGAAAGAGGGGGGAGCGGCGACTGGCGGCCGGAGGCGCCGGAACGGTCCGGGCGGGCGGGAACATGGCGAAATTCGACAGGAAGCTTGGAACCATCCTGACGCGCGCAGGAATCCTCACGGAGGAGCAGCGCGAGCAGGCGATCGCCGACGCCGAAAAGGAGAATTCTTCCCTCACGAAGGTTCTTGTGGCGCGGAACATCCTGTCCGAAAGGGACGTCCTCGGCGCCGTGGCGGCGGAGATGGGCATCCCGCCCATAGACTTGGAGAAGGTTCAGTTCCAGCCGGAGGCGCTGGAGAAGCTGGACAGGGAAAAGGCGGCCAGTTACCAGGTGCTGCCTATCGCCAGGATCGGCAAGACGCTTACCCTCGCCATGGCCAACCCCTCCGACGTCCTGGTGATAGACGACCTCCACGTCAGCACCGGATGCGACATCGTGCCCGTCGTCTCGACGGACCTCGCCATAGCGAAGGCCATCGAGAGGGCCTACAAGAGCCAGGAGGCGGAGGAGGCGACGGAGACGCAGCAGGCCGACCTTGAGAAGATGTTCGAGGAGACGGCGGCGGAGGAGGTCGAGATAAAGGAGGGCGGGGAGAAGGAAGAGGAGGAGGGAATAGTAGACCTGACGCAGGTCAAGAGTGAAGATTCCCCTCTGGTTAAGATGGTGAACCTGCTGATCCTGCAGGGGATCCAGCAGGGGGCCAGCGACATCCACATAGAGCCCTACGAGAAGAAGGTCCGCGTGCGGTACCGGATAGACGGGACGTGCCATGAAACCGTCTCGCCGCCCAAGTCGCTTCACCCCGCCATAGTTTCGCGCATAAAGATCATGTCGAACATGGACATCTCCGAGTCCCGGAGGCCGCAGGACGGCAAATTCCAGATGCTTGTCTCCGGGCGTCAGGTAGATTTCCGTGTGTGCACGCTGCCTATGGTTTTCGGCGAGAAAGTATGCATACGCATCCTGGATACCTCTAACCTGGCTCTGACTCTCGATTCGCTGGGGTTCGAACCCGAGGCGCTTGCGGACTTCCGCTGGGCCGTCAATCAGCCTTACGGCATGATACTGGCCACCGGACCTACCGGCTGCGGGAAGTCCACCACTCTCTACTCTGCCCCTGTCTCTTATACACATCT
>JAOACM010000339.1 GCA_026417845.1 Planctomycetota bacterium
CCTCTAGGTCATGGGTGGCCAGCGCGTTCCCGGCCAGCATGGCCTGGCAGTAGCCGCGGCGGATCAGCTCCTGCATCGCCCGGCGCGAGTCGTAGTCGAAGGCCACCGCCGGACCGAGGACCCATACCACGTAGCCGCCGCTTTCGCGCTCGTATCGCAGCAGGTCGTACAGTTCGTCGTAGCTCCGGCTGAACGGCGTCTCGCGGGTCCCGCGGGTGCGAAAGGCGAATTTGTCCTGGCGGCCGGCGTTTATATCCGGGAAGCCGTCCGTATGGACGTATATGCCCTCCTCGCCGTTCTCAGTGCGGCCGACGATGATCCGATCGCCAGCCTCAATGCGACGCATCTCAACCGCCTCGACTTCCGCCCCCCTTGCGACCAGCACGCAGTCCATCCGGCTTTCGCGTACGAGCGTCCATCCGCCGTCGCGCAGCCTGACGTACTCCGGAAAATTAGAGGTAGCGTGGAAGCCGTCCGGCGCGATACCCCGAGCCGGGGCCGGTTCGGTCCTTGCCGGAGGCGCCGACGCCAGCGGCTCCGCGCTGAAATCGGGAGGTCTGTACTTCGGGATAGCGAACGCCATCTGCGCTCCGCCCCCGCAGCCCTATCCGCGCCTGTCGCGGTGCCGGGCGGCCAATGCCGGGCGCAGCACGCCCCCGGACCCGTCGCGGCGGCTCGCGCCCCGCGGGGAAATTCTCCCCCGTAATTAGAGCCCGTCCAAAACTTCCGGTGCGGAGCCTATACGCTCAGCGACCCCAACTGCCCGGCGGGGGAGTTTTGGGCTTATTTGCCGCGTTCAGGTAGCAGATACTGCTCGTTTGTAGGGGCGCGCTCGAACGGGACAACAATGGCGCTGCTGCAAATGGGACTGCTCTGCCCGCTGCGCCCCGACACATGGACGCGGCAAACAATTACCTCCGCCCGGCGGCATCTCCAGCCCGGCGGCGCCTCGGCCCCAAGCGGGATCCCCCTTTCCACCTGTTCCCGGCGCGGGCGTCGGTCTGTGCCGGCGCGATCAGGTGCCTTCCCTCCACGAGCCGAGGTAACGGACCTGCTCATCCGTAAGCCTGTCGCAGCGGACGCCCATGCTCCGGAGCTTCAGTTCCGCCACCTGCCTCTCCACTTCCGCCGGCACCTCATGGACCTTCGCCGCCAGCTTCCCCTCATTCCGCAGGACGTACTCGCATGTCAGCGCCTGCGTTGCAAAGCTCATATCCATCACGCACGGAGGGTGCCCTTCGGCCGCCGCAAGGTTTACCAGCCGCCCCTTGGCAAGCAGGAATATCGAGCGGCCGTTGCGGAGCGCGTACCTGTCCACGTTGGTGCGGACGTCCTCGACGACTTCTTTCGACAGTTTCCTGAGGGCTTCGATGTCAACCTCCACGTTGAAATGCCCCGAATTGCAAACGATGGCCCCGTCCTTCATGACTTTGAAGTGCTCGGCGCGTATCACGGATGTGTTGCCGGTGACAGTTATGAAGATATCGCCGATCCTTGCGGCTTCGAACATCGGCATCACCCGGAAACCGTCCATCACGGCCTCCAATGCGCGAAGGGGATCGGTTTCCGTGATTATCACGTTCGCACCCATGCCACGTGCGCGGGCACTCACCCCCTTGCCGCAGTATCCGTAGCCGGCCACGACGACGGTCCTGCCGGCCAGCAGCATGTTCGTCGCCCGCATGACGGCGTCTATCGTTGATTGTCCGGTCCCGTAGCGGTTATCGAACAGATGCTTGGTGTCGGCGTCATTGACGGCGATGACGGGAAACAGCAGCACGCCGTCCTTCTCCATCGCCCGCAGCCGGATAACTCCGGTCGTGGTCTCCTCCAGGCTGCCCAGGATGCCCGGAGCAAGGTCCTTCCGTTCGGTCAGTATCGTGGTGACAAGATCGGCCCCGTCGTCCATGGTTATCCGCGGCTTGCGGTCGAGGCACGCGCGTATGTGGGCGTAGTAGGTCTTGTTGTCTTCCCCCCTTATGGCAAACGTCGGGACGCCGTATTCGCCGACAAGCGCCGCGGCAACATCATCCTGTGTGCTCAGGGGATTGGAAGCGCACAAGGCTACGTCGGCTCCGCCTGCCTTCAGCGTCCGCATCAGGTTGGCCGTCTCGGAGGTCACGTGCAGACATGCGGCCAGCCGGATGCCCTTGAGCGGCTTTCCCTTCGCGAACCGCTCGCGGATCATCCTGAGGACCGGCATGTCCCGGTCCGCCCACTCCACCTTCCGCACTCCCCGCTTCCGCAACCCGGCATCCGCAATGTGATATCTGACCATTGATTGATGCTCTCCCTCCTGTGCCATTGATCCGAATTCCGTTTCCCCTGCCGGGAGACCCTTCCGCGCGCCCTCGCCTTATTCCTTCTGCGCCCCACCCAGCACCCCCGAACGCGCCGCCTGAAGGTAATTCACGCAGAATTCATCCTTCCCCAGGAGCGCGCAGGCACCGAGCAGCGCCCCCATCATCTCCGGCTGCGTGGGGTCTATCATGAACGCGTCCCCTCCGGCAGTCACCAGGATGGCAGCGAAGGCCGCGTTGATCATGACCCGCCTTGGAAGTCCATAAGATACATTGGACAGACCGTAGGAAACGTGGGCGGACGGCCATCTCTTTTTCAGCTCCCGCGTCGTCTCTATCACGATGCCCGGCTGCGTGGAATCGGTCGAGACCGGAAAGACCAGCGGATCGAAGTACTGCCTGTCCGACGGGATGCCGGCGCGGTTCATGGCTTCCGCCAGCATCTCCGCGTTTTCCATTCTGTCCCGGACGCCCTTCGGCATCCCCGTCCCGCTGTTCAGCATGGCGACGAGGCCGGTCCTGTACTCGACGGCCAGAGGGAGGATGCCTTCGAGACGCTCCTTCTCTCCCGATATCGAGTTGATTATTGTTCCTTCGCGGCTGCCTATCAGCGACATGGCAGCCCGGATAGCCGCGGGGGATGCCGAATCTACTACAAGGGGGCATTCAGCGACAGGCAGGATGGTCTCGATCAACCATTTCATGTCGTCCACTTCCTTTGCCGGGTCGCCCCCGGCGTTCACGTCTATGTAGGTGGCGCCGGCATCCTGCTGCTTCCGCACCTCCTGGATTATGAACCCGGCATCGCGCTCCCAGACCTTTTCCCGCACCCGTTTGCGGGTCATGTTTATCCGCTCGCCTATCACTGCGATCCCCATCCCGGAAAGATCCATCTTTCACATCCTCCCTTCCCCGGCCCGTCCCCTGCTCTCATCCTGCCCCGCAGCACCATCCGGCGCGGAACCTTCGCGCCGGGATCCGGCACGTCAGTCTGAGACCGGATCCGCCGCCGGCACGTCGTTGACGCGCCGAACACACAGCGATTCGCGATTCACCAGGAACCGTCTGAGATATTACATCATGCTGGGCTGGGTTGAAACGTCAGAAAAATCCGCCGGTGCCGGCTCCGGGTAGTCAGCCCTATTTTCGCTTCGCCTTTCGCACCGGGCATGTAAACTTGGGATCATGAAACTGAGCATACTGATGCCCGTGTACAACGAGCGGTACCTGGTGGCGAGGCAGGTGCGCAGGGTCCTTGCGGCCCCGCTGCCGGGTGGCGTGTCGCGCGAGCTGATAATCGTGGACGACGGCTCGACCGACGGCACGCGCGAGATACTTGACGGTCTCGCCGCCGCCAACCCGCTCGACATCGTCCTGATAAAGCACGAGAGTAATCAGGGCAAAGGCGCCGCGATCCGGACGGCCCTCTCGCGGGCCACAGGGGAGTACTGTCTCATCCAGGATGCTGACCTCGAGTACGACCCGAACGATTACCGGAAGCTCCTGGAGCCGGTGCTCGCCGGACTGGCCGACGTCGTCTACGGGTCCAGGTTCCTGCCGTGCGAAAGGCGAAGGGTGCTTTACTACCGGCATGAGCTGGGGAACCGCCTGCTGACGTTTCTTTCCAACATCCTCACGGACCTGAATCTGACGGACATGGAAACGTGCTACAAGCTCATGCCTGCCGATATCCTGCGCGCCGTCGGGATCGAATCTCGCGGATTCGGCATCGAGCCGGAAATCACGGTGAAGCTCGCTAAGATGAACCTGCGCATATACGAGGTGCCGGTGAGTTACGACGGCAGGACCTATGCGGAAGGCAAGAAGATCACGTGGAAGGACGGCGTTCGCGCCCTGTTCGTAATGCTCAGGCATGCGATGCTGGGCGGCGCAACGGCCAATCTCCCAGCGGACGAGGCCGCCCTGCTCGACCTCTCCGGCGCGTCGGGCTTCAACAACTGGATCGCCGCCAAAATGCGCCTCTATGCAGGCCACAGGGTGCTGGAGATCGGCTCCGGAACGGGGAACCTTACGCTCCGGTTCCTGCCGCGCGACAGATTCATAGCGAGCGATTTCGGTCCCGGACGGCTCGCATACCTTCGCAGGCTTGCGCGCCGCCGCCTCGATATCGAGGTTGCCGGGATAGATCCGGCTTCCGCGAAGGATTTCGAAACATATCGCGGAGCGGTGGATACCGTGTTGTGTCCGAATTCTCTGGCGCGCATGTCCGATCCGGCGAAGGCGCTGGCGAATATGCGCTCGGCTCTCGTCCCCGGCGGACGCCTCCTGCTCCTGGTCCCCGGCTGGCGGATCCTTTATTGCCCGCTGGACGAAGCCTTGGGGCATTACAGGCGCTTTTCGAAGTCGGAACTGTCGGATCTGCTGAAAGGGGCTGGCTTCGAGATCGAAAAGACGTTTTCCTTCAATCGCATGGGCGTTATCGGATGGCTGATCAACGGTAAGATCCTGCGTCGCCGCCGCCTTCCGTCGTTTCAGCTCAGACTGTATAACTGCTTCGTCTGGCTCTGGCGGGTTCTCGATTACATCCTGCCATGGCCGGGTCTTTCGCTGGTGGCCGTGGCGCGGAAACCCGGTTCCGGATCAGAATCCTGGCGGGCCGGAACGACTGATGCTTCGGCCGGGGACTCCGGAAGATAGGGCTTATAAGAGTCCATCCGAAAACCTCCAACGCGCAGCTTACAGGCTCAGCGTTCTCCGCCGCCCGGCGAGGAGTTTCTGGATGGGTTCTAAGTGCCTATTCAGAAACTTCCGGCTGGCGTCTCGTGGCACGCCAAGCCCATCTTCGAACCCAGCTCTTGCAAGTCCTTGATTTGCAATGTCTTGCGAAGCTTGGCATGGGCGCAGCGCTAAAAACG
>JAOACM010000340.1 GCA_026417845.1 Planctomycetota bacterium
AGATGTGTATAAGAGACAGCGCCGGGCCTGACCACTACGCGCATCGAGAAGACCGGTATGCCCGAAAACGGGGCCGGCCGGACATCGCTCTCCAGCGCCTCCACGTTGGCGCCCCGGTCGGCCAGGAACTTCGCGACGCGGTTCACTATCCCCTGTCTGTCGGGCATCCGCAGCCCTATCTCCGCGACCGGTTCGGGAGTTCTGGCCGGCGCCGTCGTCGGCCTGATCGCGCAGATCATCCCGTTCTTCGCGGCCCAGGCTTTCACGGCATCTCCGGCCTCGCGCGGCGAGTTCCCGTCCCCCGAGCAGAGCATCAGCAGGCCAAACTCTCCGCCCAGGTGCGCCATGCGGCTATCCTCTATGTTGCACCTCAGTCCTGCGATTATGCGGGAAACCTCCTCGACTATACCCGGGCGGTCGGAACCCATGACGCATACCACGAAATATTCCCTCACTGGCATCCCTCCCTTCCCGCCCCCCCGCAACCCGCCGGATCGCACCCGGGGCCGGCCCGGGCGCAGGCGCATGCCGCATCATGACGCGGCCGCCAACCTGTGCGCCGGATCCCGGCGCCAGGACCGCGCGCCCGTACCGCGCGCATGCATGTGCCGCGCGTCCGCCTGTATCGCGCGCCTGTTTTTAGAGCCTGCCCGAAAACCTCCGGCTGGCAGCTCATACGCCCGGCTGGGCCTGCTGCTCAGCGGGAAGTTTTTGGATAGGTGCTTGCTGCCCCTCCTGTCTGTATCCCGCGCTACCTGACCATCATGGCCAGCAGGGCCTTCTTGGCGTAGATGGCGTTCAGCGCCTCGTGCGGGATGACCGACTTCTTCCCGTCCATCACCGAATCGGTGGCGCAAACTCCCCTGTGCGCCGGCCCCGAGTGGGTGTACAGGACGTCCGGTTTGGCGCATGCGAGCACCTCGTCGGTCACCGTCCACTTCGGAACCTCCACCGCCTTCTCCTCCGGCGACTGCTCGCCCGCAAGCATGCTGCGGATCAGGGTGCTGGCCTGGATGAAGTCCGCGCCCTCGACGGCCTTCTTCAGATCGGTCACGATCTCCAGCCGCGTGCCGGCCTTCTCCGCCAGCGCTTTCCCCTCAGCCATTATATTTCCGTCCACTGTGGCGGCGTAGGATTCGGGTATGGCGAGGACCAGGTTAATGCCGAGCTTCGGGCTGCAGCGGATCAGCGAATGCAGTATGCCGCGCGCCATCCCGGTGTAGACCAGATTTATTCCCCTGAGCCTGCCCTTGAACTGCTTTATCGTCATCAGTTCGCCTATCACGTGCGTTACGTGGTCCTTCGGCGTGCAGGCGTTTACGACCGGTTTTTTCATGTTCGCGGCGAAGGCGTCCATTTCCTCCTGCTTCCACAGGCGCGCCGAGAGCACGTCCAGGCTCTGGTCCATCGCGTGCGCCGTGTCAACGATGCTCTCGCCCCGCCCCATCTGCGTCTCCTCGACGCGCATGTATATGTTCGAACCGCCCAGCTGGGCCATGGCCGCCTCGAAGCCGAGTCTGGTGCGCGTGGATGGGTACACGAAAAGCAGCCCCTGGACCCTGCCCTGGAGCAGGGAGCTGTAGGTCGGATCGTACCTGTTGTCGCGGAACCACTCGGCAAGGCTTATGACCTCCTCGATGTCCTCTCCGGACAGCACTCCGATGTGAGGCAGAGTTTTGCCGCGCAGCCTGTCGCTTATTTCCGGCGCGCGCGGTTCCCGTCCTGTCTTGCCGCCGGCGCCCGCCGCCCCGCCGCTCCCAGTAACCTTCCTTGCCTTGTTTGCCTTCTTCGCCCTCTTCGCCATTGCTCATGCTCCTCCACCCGACCGCCGCTCCCCGACCCGGGGAGACGCCCCGCCGTCGCGCCGTGCCGGTTGCCGGACTCGTTCGCGGCGGCGACCGTGGCGGATGATATCTTTCCGCGCGGCGGGTGCAAGGTATTGCGCGGGCGGTATCCCGCGCAGGGTGCGTAACCCAGGTGTGGTACCCGGCTCACTTCAACAGATGATGGCCGGATAACCGCCAGGCGGCTTGCGGTATCGTCCTGGGTCCGTCCCGTCCGCCTCTCCTGCCTGTTGGCAGTGAGACGGAGACAAGGATGCGACCGGCGCCGGATCCTGGGATCCTGGCGCTACCCATATGCCGCCGCAGGAATGCCGCAACTTGGTCACGCCCCTTCCCGCGCACGGCCGGCTCAGGACGAGCCTGCCCCGCTGTCCTCGATGTAGGGGAACGACGGCGTGCGCGGCGCCGCGGACAGCTCGACCAGGAAGCGCGCCAGCCCCTCGATCGAGGCGCCCAGGATCGCGCGCCCGGTCTCCGCACTCGCTGTACGGCTCTCGCCCCCGGCGCTGCGCGGCACATACAGATGCCATGGCCTTACGAAGAAGGTCTCCCGGAGCGAGGGGAGGGAGAGCTTCCCGAATGGGTTGTCGGCGAGGCGGTCGGTCTTCACGAGATCCGGCCGGATCGCCAAGTTCATGGAAGTTTCCCACTCCCCCGCATGGTCGGACGGATGTTTTATGAGCTTCGACTCGATCCCGCCGGAAAAGTCGCAGGGGCAGACCATGCACACGAACGGCGATCCGTCCCGGCCGGCGATCTCCCGCAGCGCCGCGCGCAGCGCGTCGGTGTTGCCGCCGTGATCGTTGACCACGACCACCTTTTCGATTCCGTCGGCGGCAAGCTGCTCGACTATGTCCTCCACGACCCGCATCAGCGTCCTGACGCCAATCCTGAGCGCGAACGGGAACCGCCTGAAATTTACATTATTGCCGATCGGCAGGGTCGGCAGGCATATCACTTTCGCCCCCCGCCTCACGGCCCTGCGGACTGCCTCCTCCGGCACCGTCCTGGTCAGGAAGGTGTCGCTCCCGTAAGGCAGATGTGGGCCGTGCGGTTCCGTAGACCCGATCGGGACGACCGCAGTGTTCGGCTGCAGTTCGCGTACCTCCTCGATCGTCATCTCCTCCAGTATTCCGCTTTTCATCCTGCATCTCTCCTGCTCTGACGCGGCGGGGTTCCGCCGTCCGCGCTCCGGATCGGGCGGGCGCGCTTCCGGCTGCAGAAGGCGCCCGCGCCGTAATTGTTCGCCGGCTTCAGGCAGGGACTGCTGCCGGCAGTGGTGCGCTCGAGCGAGGGGGGCAACAACAGGCTGCCCCATGCGCTCCGCGCCCCCTGTGTCTCACAATACGGCACGGCAAACAGTTGCCCCTCGCCGCCATGGCGCGACCGCGATGGATCGCCGCGTCGCCTTCCGCGAGAGATCGGTCCGCCGGTCGCCGGGAAACTTTTTCCCGCCGGTCCCACCATTTTCCAGCGCGACGGGCCGGCCGCAAGCGATTCGGGTCGTGCGGCGATAGCGGGGGTGCATGGCCGTAAATGCGTAAAGTTTTTCCGCGCGGATGCCGATGCTCTTTTCAAAAGGGTTTTCAAAAGGGCCTTTTTAGAGGAGGGCACGGCAATGGCGATTTCCAAGAAAGAGCTGGACCGGATCGAGGAGGAGCTTGTTCGCAAGACGAGGGCAGCCTTCAGAAAACTGTTTGACCCTGATCGGCAGGACCAGCTTGTCACTCTGACACAGCGCGAAAGTGAGGTCCTTCGCCTGGGGCACGAGTTGCAAGCAATGATGCTGAAAGAACATCTGGCTTCCGATCCGCATGCCGGCGAGGCCGCTCTGGAAGGGATTCGCTGTCCGCGGTGTCGCGAGGTCGGGGCGCCCGATCCTGAAGACCCCGAGCCCGTGCCGAGGGTCATACAGACGCAAGCCGGGCCGCAGGAAATCCTGCGGCGGAAGTACAGGTGCCCGTCCTGCCGGACGGTCTTTTTCCCCCTATGACGAGCGCCTGGGGCTTGGGCCTGAGAATCTGAGTCCCTCGCTGGTACGGAAGGTGGCGATGCTGGGCAGCAAGGAATCGTTCAAGGAAGCATCGGAAGACATGCTCGAGCATTATGGGATAGAGATATCACCGAAGGAGGTTATGCGGATTACTGAGCGGATAGGCAGGGAGTGGGAGAAGCAGAGGGAGCAGGAGGTGGAAGCGTTCAAGGGAGGGAAGCTTGGGCGGGGTTGCTGTACGGCGCCGCCGGTTGCCGCTGTGATGGTTGATGCGGGGCGGTTACAGACTCGCGCGGAGGATGCGAGGGCAGGTGTGCACGATCCGCAGTGGCGGGCTCCGAGGTATGCCTGCTGTATCAGCATGGCCAGTGAAGAGCATGATTCTGACCCGCAACCTGAGCCGCCCGGGAAGTTTACGGACAGGGAGGAGGTTAAGAGGCTGGCGGAGGAGCTTCGGAACCGCGCCGCAGGTGGCGCGGGGACGGAAGCGGCTGGGGGTAGGGCAGAGGTTAGGAGAGGGGGCGAGGAGGGCGTGCGCAGGAGGCGGCGGAGGAAGAGAGGCGCAGGGAGAGGGGCAGGAAGAAGTGCAGTGCGGAGGACAGATAGGGTAGAGCTGGTGCGTACGGTGATTGGGACGATGAGGGGGGCTGAGGAATTCGGGTGGATGGTGGCAGCTGAGGTGCACAGGAGGTGTTTGGATTTGGCGTGTCGGAAGGCGTATGTTTGCGACGGGGAGGCAGCCAACTGGAAGATACATTGGGAACATTTTCGTGAGAGGGGCTTCGTGCCGATATTGGATTTCATCCATTTGCTTGGGCGGCTGTATAAGGCAGCGATGGCGGCAGGAGGAGGCGAAGGAGGGGGTTGGGGGCTGTATTTGAGGTGGATGAGGTTGGCTTGGACTGGGCGTAGGGAGAAGCTGCTTTTGGAGTTACGGGAGGCGTCGAGGAGGGCTGGGGAGCCGCCCGAGGGTGCAGGAGAGGGAGACGCGAGGGTCATATTGAAGCGCGCGGTTGGGTATGTGGAGAACAATCTGGAGCGTATGGATTATCCCCGGTACAGGAAGCTTGGGTTGCCGATAATGAGCGCGCCGGTTGAGTCTGCGATCAAGCGGTTCAACCGGCGGATGAAGGGTACGGAGAAGTTCTGGGTGGAGAGAGGTGCGGAGGCAGTGTTGCAGGTGAGGGCTGCGTATTTGAGCGAGGATGGGCGTGCCGAGCGTTACTGGAACATGCCCAGGCCGCGCTACCGCGCCGTCGGTCGCAACCGCCTGGCCCTCGCCTCCTGACCCGG
>JAOACM010000341.1 GCA_026417845.1 Planctomycetota bacterium
GGATCGGCCACCTCGAAAGTCTTGCGCAGGCATAGAAGCGCCAGATTGACCGACGCCGCCTCGTTCATCGAGAAACCGCACCTGTTGTCGCCATCGGACTGAAAGAACGGACCCGGCGTCCAGACCCACCCGGAATCGTCGAAGTCGGCCTGTATCCACTCCGCCGGCGGCCCGTCAATGGTGAACTCTTTCGAGGGCCATAGTCCATCCCCTTCGGGGATGCGAGCCACCGGCGCCGCATGCGCGAACCGCGCGCGCCAGAAGGTAAACTCGTCGAATACCTTCGTCCCCTTGGCCTCGGCCGCTTTGGGCGGCTCGGCTGCGGTCGCCCAAGCGCCGGCGCCCAGCGCCAGTCCGACAAACGCGCACGCCAGAACACGGTCTCGATTGCAGGTTCGCTGACTCATCTGCCTTCCTCCTCATTTTCCGGTTTTGCCCGACGCCGTATCGGGCACGTCGCGCAGAAACACCCGTTCCTGCGCGTGATACTCCAGCCTGACGCTCAAATGGCGCATGTTGCCAGGATCAGCAATGTACAGGCGGCGGTCGGTATGGGTGGCCAGAAAGGCCGGCCAGAAGAGCCCCACCTCGTCGCCGCCCAGCGAACGCGGTTTGGGCAAACGAGGATCAGGCACGAGAGGCACACCGTCGTCCACGTTTCCGTACTGACCGATGCGCAGGATCAGATTGCCGTTCGAATCCAGCAGGGCTACGGTGTAGTGCTCGGTCTCCGGCACGAAGGTGCGGGCGAAATAGTCGTGCGCGGGACGGTAATGCGGGCAGTGGCAGCCCGGCCCGCCGCTTTTTCCGGTAAATCCGGTGCCGCCATAGAACCACTCCGCACCCTCCCACCATCCGCCGTCGGTATCGTAGGGACGGTTGGGCTCGACGGGAGGCGGAATTGCCGCGTTGCGGTTGATCACGCGGGCGTTCGGTCTGGCCTTGATCATCGTGCCGGTGTCGCTGGAAAAATAGCCGGTGCGGCGATCGTCGGAACACAGATAGATGTAATCGTCTTTATCTATGAATATCCCGTCCACGTAGCCGACGCCCTGAATCGCGTCCGCATAGACCGTCTTGCCGTGGCGGTCCCAGACCCGGACGTAATTCTTTCCGGCCCGGCCGCCATACATTTGCGGCGTCCATCCACGAGTGCCCAGAAATGCGGCGATCAGGTAGCCCTTCGGAGAAACCCAAAGACCTCCTTGTTGGTGCTGAGAACCCCCGGGTAAAGGAAGGGCGCTCAATACGTCGGGCCCCTCGCCACTGCCCCGGAACCGTCGCTGCTCGCCATAATCGAACGGAACCTCCCTCCACTTTCCCGGCGCGGTCTCGACATAACGGACGATCAAAGACAAACAGTACACATAGATGTAGGCATGCCCTTCCATGTCGAAGGCGATATCCTCGGCATCCAGCGGCAACGTCACGCAGCGCAAACGCCCGCTTTCGGGATCGTAAGCCAGCGGCCTGTTCCAGACTCCTGGGCCTTCCCGGACAATGAACACCTCCTGGGTCTTCGGGTTGACCGCCATGCGCGTCTTCCAGTCCCTGGTCCAGAGTTCGGCGCCCGTATACTGCTCGCGCAACCGCTCGGAGACTTCCCGCGACAGAACTTCCTCGAAATCGCGCAGCAGCACCAGCTTCCCGGCCTGCCGGTCCAGCCGGAAAACCTTGGCCGAACGAAGCGGAGTGTTGTAAGCCCACACGACAGGATCGGCCTCGCCGCGCGCGTCGAAATGAACCAGCGCGCGATAGCACAGCCCCATCGTCGAGCCGCTCCATTGCTGCCCTTCGGCCGCGGCAAACGATACCGGATATTCCTTCAGTTTTTCGCAACGGTCATAGGGGCCGAACACGGTCAGTCTTGGCTGGATCGTGCGGTATTTGTCCTCCGCGTTGGCCACCGTCCAGGAAAATACGTATATCTCGCCGCTTTTCCGGTCCACGCTCAAGTCGGTCGGTCCAGTGACGGAAATGGACTTGATCGGTTTGCCGGACGGGTCGAATATCTGAACCCGGTCGTTGTAGTGGTCGCTCACATACACCCGTCCCTGCGCGTCGGTCTCCACCGCGAAAGGCACGCGGAAGCGGCCCTGCTCGCTTCCGCCCTGCCCGTATTTGCCGGCCAGCGACCCGGCGAAAACTTCCATGGTGGCGCCCTTTTCCACGTCCACGCGCCCCACGCCTTGCACGAAGGACGGGCGATGGCCGGCGCCCACACCGGCCGAGATGAAGAAACCGGTCAGGTAGAGCGTCCGGCCGTCCGGACTGAAGGCCGCGCTTCGCGGAACGGCGTTTCCGTCTATGAAGACGTCTTTGAACGGCACATGCGTCGCCGGGCCGGCGATGGGAAGCCCGCCAGTATCGCCGTCCGTGGAGAGCCGGTTCAGATAAAGCATCGCGGCGGCGACGCGGGTTCCCGCCGCCGCCAAGGCCGTGGCGCCGCGCCCTCCGCGCTGAACGAGATACCCTCCGTTCGAGGTGGTGCCGGAAGTCAGAAATGTCGAGCGATACAGCCCGCCTTTGACGGGCAGTTTCTTTCCGCTTTGCGGATACACCCGGGTCGGAACCCCGATCAGCCGGTCCAGCCGATCCGACGGGAAGGGGTAGATCGTCCTCAAATAGTTTCCTTCCCGGTCGAAAAGGCGGATATGGTCGTACAAATTTCCGTCGCAAACCAGAACCCCCTCGGACACGGCGGCGAAAGCGGGAGGAAGATTGGGCGTGTACTGCTCATGCGGCGTGATGCGCCGATAGGGCAGCCAGAGAAACTGCCTCTCGAAGCGCGGCTTGATACCCAGCGAGACCCGGATCGAGACCTTCTCCTTGTCGTCCACATACTCGCCCCGGTCGTTCTTTCCGTCCCAGACCAGGACCTGCTCCTTCGACCCCTTGCGGAACGGCGGGGGAGCGTTGTCGCCCAGCACCCCGGAAGCCAGGTGCCGCAGAATCCGCCCATCCGCATCCTCGATGGCCACGGTCGCGTCGCAGAAACCCTTCGTGGCGAAGGCGATCGTCACCATGTCGCCCGCGCGCGTCACGACCGGCTTCTTCGCAAACTCGAACACCGCCTCCCGCTTGACTCTGAACTCCTCCGCCAACTGCGGCGGAACCGACGCCGGCGCGGAAGCATCCGGTTCGGCCGCCGGAAGCCGGCCCGGCATACACGATGCGATACCCAGAAAGAACGCCGCGAAGACCGCCGCCCCAGGCGCGTCGGCAGAACGACGAGGCCGGTCGGACATGGAACGGACTGTCGTTTGCCTCATACAGCGCCTCCCGCTTCCAAGAACCGGCCCTTTACGGCAAGGCCAGCATCTCCTCGTTCTTGTACATCAGCGCCACGCGCACGATGCGCTCGTTGCAGCGGTCAACAACGTAAATCGCCTCGTCGGTGGCTTCGACATAGGTGGGATCTATGAACGCGATGTCGGGAGCCTCCAGCGGACTTTTGAGGTCCTTCGGATCGTCCGGCCGACGCGGCCGGTATTCGCCCGTCTTCGGATCGCGCACCGGAGAATCCTTGCCGCGGCTGTCCATGTTGCCGTATCCGCCGAAACGCGCGACGATGTTGCCGTTGGCGTCCAGCACGTTCACCGTGCAGGTCTGCGCGGCGGGCACCAGCAGCCGCTCGAACCCGTCAACGTATATCTTCGAGCGGTGGCAACTGCAGCCGCCCATCGCGACGGGACTCGCGCCGGGATAGTCCCAGTGCATGTTGTCGGCGCGCGCGGGCACTGGCCAGTTGCCCGCCAGGATCATGTGAGTCGGTGCGCCGTTCAGGCGTTTCCACTGATGCCACGGCTTCCCCGGCTCCTGCCCCACCCAGGTTCCCTCGATGCGTCCGACGGGAAACCTGTCGAAACGGCTTTTGAACTTGATGACGGCCCCCCAGTCGCTGCTGTAACTGCTTCCATCGGGAAGCCCATCCGGCAGCTTCACGTTGGCCGAATTGCCGCGAATGGCGACATACACGGCGCCTTGGCGGCCTACGCCGATGCCGTTTAGGCCGCACAGGCCCGGCAGCGCGCTCAGACATTTGAGTTTGCCGTCCGGGGCGAAGACGGCCAGAAGATTGGAATCAACGGGCGCGAGTTCCGACGGCGGGACGTCCAACCCGGCGGCCTTGAGCGACGGGAAATTCTTCGGCGAGACTCCCAGAGGAATGTAGAGATCCCCGTTGGGCGCAACGACCATGTTGTCCTGAAACCCCCGTGCGCCTCCGCAACTGTTGAGTGTGATGCCGATCAGCGGCTGGTCCTTGGCGAAAAGCACGGGGTCCTTCCAAGGCTGCGCTTCATGCAATGGAACCAGCTTTCGGGTGTCCGGGTTGTAACGGGTGAGAAAAGGACCGGCCATGAACAGGCGCAGGTACAAATCCCCGTTGAAGGGGCTTACGGCCATGCTCTCGATGCCGCCTGTGCGCCCGAACGCCCCGCACACGCGTTCGATCACCTTGCCCGTGCGGCCTTCCACCCGGATGGCCGGAGAGGGCCAGCAATCGCCCCAATCGCGCACATATAGTTCCTCCCGACGTGGATCGGCGGCAATCGCGGCGCTGGGATACCAGGGCAACCATTGTTCCCAGCCCGGCCAGGTCTTCCCGATATCGCCCGCGGAAATTTCCTTCAACGCCGCGCCCGTGTCCTCGAAACGCCGCAGCAGGCCGTCATATCCGAGTTTGACCCAGATCGTGGCATGTTGGCCGCTGGCGGCCGCCAGAAGAGGATTTTGATATATTTCGCCCAAACGGGTCGGGATGGACGCCTGAACGGTCGGGTCGTTCAATCCGGCGATCTTTACGATCTCGCCGCCCCCCTTGCTGGAGGAGGTTTCGCGCGTCACATACAAATTGCCGGTCTTGCGGTTGACGCAGATCAGATGCGGACGCGGCGTCGGCAGGGACTTGAGGAACCCGCCATCCGGACGGAAGACCTGAATGCGGTTGTTCCCCTTGTCGGCCACATAGAGATTGCCATCCCCGTCGCAGGCTACTCCCGTGGGACAGTTGAACTCGGCATCCCCGGTTCCCGACGCGGCGGGATTCCCCAGGAAGGGCTTAACGGGGCCGGGTTGTTTCATGTCCACGCGGAAGACAGCATATGCCTTGCGCCAGTTTAGCAAAGCCATAACATGCGCCGCCAAAAATAGTTACGAGCTTTATTGTGA
>JAOACM010000342.1 GCA_026417845.1 Planctomycetota bacterium
AGATGCGGAAGTTCATGGGGAGCTTCTGCGACCGGCACAAAGAGCTGGAGGTGTCCGGGCCGGCGACCGTATTCTACGGGGTGAGGTTCCGGGTGCCTTCGCGTATGAAGCTTGCGGCGCTGCTGGGCTACGACGGGCCCGTGAAGGCGTGGCTGGACGGGAAGGAGGTTTTCTACGATCCGAACGGCACCAACCCGGCAAAGCCGGATGCGGCGCGCATCCCGTTCGACGGGAAGCCCGGGACGCACGAGCTGCTGGTGGCGCTCGACTCGAACGGCGGCAGGGCGTGGGGAATATTCCTCCGATTCGAACGGACCGACGCGGCGCTCAAGGCGCTGAGGAGCGGCAAGCCGGTCGCGATGCCGGCCATCGAAGGCAACGAACAGCCGTATTTCGACGGCGTGGCGCTGGTTTCGCCCATGGCGGCGCGTGGCGAGGGCCGGACGGCTGGCGGCCGGCGACGCTGAGACTGGGTACCGCGCGCCGTTGCCCGCCGCATTCACGCGCGATAGTGCAGGGGCGGGGATCTTCCTGCTGATCCGGGCGGAGTTGGAACCTGTCCAGGAATCCTGGATATGATCAGGGATGGACGTTGCGCGAATCCCGCCGGATCCCGGGCGCCGCGGAAGTTTCAGGACGTGTTCTCAACGCCACGCGCCGGAATATCTCCGGCGGATTGCGTTCGGGGGAAGGCGTGCAACGGACTGTCGCAGACGTAATTGTTTGCAGTACCCATATGTGGTTGCCGGGGCGGGCAGAGCGGCCCCATTTGCATCGGATGTATCAGCGCTATTGTTGCGTCCATTCGGGCGTGCCACTGCAGATGGCAGCAGCCACCGGACGCGGCAAACGATTGCCCGCAGATGCATCGGTGCCGTCCGTCCCGGGCGTGGAACGCCCGGCGCGGAGATGCGGCACCGGACGCGTCGCGTGCCGGAGCGAAACATGCGGTCGAGAGCGGACATAGAAGCGATCGAGGAAAAGACGCTGGCACCCTGCGCGGCGTTTTCCGCCAGGAGCCGCGGGCGCGTCCACCCCGAGGACGAACCGCCGTACCGGTCCGCATACCTCAGGGACAGAGACCGCATAATCCATTCCTCCGCCTTCCGAAGGCTGACCTACAAGACGCAGGTGTTCATCAACCACGAGGGCGACCACTACCGGACGAGGATGACGCACACGCTCGAGGTGGCGCAGATCGCCCGCACCATCGCCCGCGCGCTGGCGCTCAATGAGGACCTGACCGAGGCTCTCGCGCTCGCCCACGACCTGGGCCACCCTCCCTTCGGCCATTCCGGCGAGTCGGCGCTCGATTCGTTGATGAGTGATTCGGGCGGTTTCGACCACAACCGGCAGGGGCTGCGGATAGTGGACGTCCTGGAGCGCCGGTATCCGGACTTCGCGGGGCTGAACCTGACCTTCGAGGTTCGCGAAGGCTTTGCGAAGGGCGCATCCGGCAGCGGCGGCCCGTCCCGCTCCAGGATGGGCTTTCCAGACGGCGAAATGCCGACGCTGGAAGCCCAGGTGGTGGCTGTCGCCGACGAAATCGCCTACGACGCGCACGACCTGGACGACGGGCTGGCATCGGGGATCATCTCCGAGGCGGCGCTGGCCTCCGAGCCGGCATGGGCGGAGGCTGCGGAGGACGTGGCGCGCGAATACGCCGTCTACGCGGAAGACGACCGGCTCCGGCGCCGGGCCGTCGTCCGCCGTCTGATAAACAGGCTGGTGACCGACCTGGTCATGGAAACCGAACGGCGACTGGTCGAGAGGCGCATCGGATCGCTCGACGATGTCCGCCGGTGCCCGGTCCCCCTGGTCGGATTCGCGGAACGGACGCACGGAGCAAAGAAGAGCCTGGAGGCGTTCCTCACGAAAAGTCTCTACAGGCACCCGCGCGTCCTGGAGGTGTTCGACAGGGCGAAGCGATACCTCTCGGCGATATTCCGCCATTACGTGGAACGCCCGGACGTTCTCCCGGCCGACTACCGAGCCAGGATCCCGTCCGACGGGCTGAAGACCGTGATCTGCGATTACGTCGCCGGCATGACCGACCGCTTCGCGATCGGCGAGACCAGGCGCATCTTTGGTTCCGCCGAGGACCTGTAGGCGCGACCTTTCGCGACACCGACGCCTGCGGACGGCGTCCGGTGCGATAAGCCGGCAGGGACTGCCGAAGGTATCGGGTGGAGTGCGCCTTGCACGCCCGGTCCCCCGACCGGCAGGCGGGACTGGGCGACCGGAGGCGCGGAGAGAACGCCGCCGGGGAAGCGACCACATGTAGGAGGAAGGATCGCGGCCGGAACAGGTTCCCTGCGTCCCGCTCCCGGCTGGCGCTTCCCGCGCGGCGCCTTTTACTTTGGGAGGCGTGCGGATATCGCGATCAGGCCCAGGTACGGGCGGCCGCGGGAACGACTCCCAATCCCCGTCGCGCCGGAAGGTCGGCCCGGTCGGCCAGAGGAGGAGGGAAATATATGACACGGACTCCGGATATGAATCGGGGATCGTCAGGCATCGGACGGATGCAGGCCGCGGTGAAAGTCGCTGGAGAAATGGGCGAGGCGGTAAGAGTCGAGGACCGGTGGATAGTGCCGTCGGCGATAATGAAGGATCTTGAGATATCGCCCCGGCGCGAGAGGCGGCTGCTGGTAGCTTACGTGGGGACGGTCGGGGTCCCGGAATCGCCGGCCGAGGCTTCATGGACGCGCGAAGGCTACCTGACGCTTGCCGTCCGGCTGGCGGAACCTGCGCGGGACGAGAAGGAAGCGGACGCGATCAGGGGCCGGCTGGCCGGCAGACTTGCCGACGCGGGACTCGGCCTGGTCTATGCCGATATCCTGCCCCGCCCCAGACTGCCCGAACATCCGTTCTTTTCGGCGATGCGGGACCTTCTGGGGGAAGTCGGGCGCGGCGCCGGCGACGCCCTCCGCCGCTACCGCCAAGAGCCCGAGGAATTCCTGGCGGCGTGGAACCGCGACCACCTCGCCTTCGTCAGAGGCATCGTGCGCGAGCGGGCCCATCCGCTCCTCCAGGCTGAATGCCGTTCCTTTCTGGCGCCGGTCCTGCGTGTGGTCTGCTACAACGCGAGAGGTGGGCTGGTTCAGGTGGCCGACTTCGCGCGCGAGGAGGTCGCAGAGGCCGACGAAGTCAGGGTGGTCGTCTGCGATGAGGACCTCAGCCTCATCCCGGGCCCCCTCGGCGAGGACGCATGCAGACTGCTCTCCCAGGTCATAGGCCGCGAGCTTTCCTCCGACAGACTCGTAAGGGTCGCCTCGCACTGGAGCGTCTACTCGCCTTCCTACGGCAACCTGAACCATCCCTTCCTAGTCGCCTTCGATGACATCTGCAGGCGCATGCAGGACCTCAACAAGCTGCTCCGCCCCTCTGTCCCGAGGAACGGGGGCAGCATAAAGGCCGAACAGTACGAGCTCTGGGAGCGCCAGCGCATCCAGACCACTCGGGAACTCATAGCGACGGGGGCGTTCAAGGAATCTGATGCTACCGCGAGATGGCGGCAGCCGGCGCGGGTTTATGGCCTAGTCCTGGCGCGTCCCGATCCTGGTCCGGCCGAGATGGAAGACGCCGGCGGCCTGGTGGCCGTCGCCGCCTTCGGGACGTCCTCGCCGGAGCGCGAGGCGGTAAGATTCATCGTCCGGATCACGGACGAGATAGAATGCGACCCGGTCCGGCTCGCAATCGGGGCGCACAACATCCCACCCGAGGTTGGGAGCCCTATCTGGACTTACTCAAGACCCCTCGGATCCTACCTGAAGGACAAGCCGTCCTCTTCAGGCTGATGGGGGAGCGGCTCTGCGCCGCCTCCCCCCGGACCGGACGCCGCCCCGTCGTGGTTCCCGGGGGATGGAGCGATACTTGTTTGTCGCGTTCAGGTTCTGGCGGGCTGGTTGCAGCAGTGCGGCCCGAACGGGACGACGATGGCGCTCCTGCAAATTGGGGCGCTCTGCCCACCGTGTCCCCAGCATATGGGACGTCAAACAATTACATTGTAGCGCGACGGCGGGGGACGCGTCGCCGGCCGGGGCCGTTCCGGCAGGATTTCCGCCCGGCTCCTGCCGCAGCACCGCCGGGGATTTCCGTTTGCGGAGGTGCACTGCGGTCACCAGTCAAGACCGACGATTATGTCGTACAGTGCGTGGGCCGATACGGCTATGCCGTAGGACCGCGCCTTGTATATGGCGGCGAAGTACACGCCTGCGAAGGCCCGGATGACGAATGTCCGGAAGGACCACGGGTCCCCGCCCGGCGGCAGGTAATGGAAGAGGCTGAACAGGAGGGCGCCGATTATCACCGCCGCCACGTCGGCCGAAGATTTCTCCCACCGCAACAGGTGCCTGAAAAACATGGCGAGGATGCCAAGCAGGAAGACCCGGAAAACCAGCTCCTCATACACGCCGGCACCGCAGAACAGGATCAGCATCTTGAGCTGGTCGCCAAATCCGCCGCCGGAGGCGGCCACCGGCAACGTCCCGGCCGCCCTCTCGACGCGAGCCGAAAGATTCCACAGGTAGCGGCTTATAAGACACAGGATCAGGGCGAAGCCGAGGGATTCGACGAACGTCAGAAGCAGCGTGCCGCGGTCGAACGCGAACGGACGTCTCCCGCCCTTCTCGTACTGCCATACGAAATAGGCCGCGCACAGGACCAGGAAGGACGCGAAAGCGAAATGCCCAACGATGGGGCTCAGGACGCGCCTGATAAGATAATCGCCGCCGTTGATCTCCCGGACCGGCTCGCCGGTCAATCCCGCCTGGAGCGCTATGACGCCGATCTCATATACCACGGCGTAGGGGAGCACCAGCAGAGCGGAATAAATCGGCCGCCGGCTTTCCGACAGATAACCGGCCGGCGAATCCGTCTTCGACGACATGCGGAACCTCGCTTGCCGATCGTTCGCCGTCCAGACTTCATTGTGGGCCTATCCAAGGCTCACGCGGCGTAATTGTTATCCGTGCCCATATGTGGAGTTGCGGCCTGTTGGGGCGAACACGTTCGTAGTAACGCCATTGGGGCACCATTAAGACACGCTGCTGCAATAGCGCCGCCCGAACTCGGCAAACAATTACGACCGCGGCGCCCAAACCTTCCGCGGCATCCCGCCACGGCCCATTTGGCGGTTTCTGGACACACCCTGCGG
>JAOACM010000343.1 GCA_026417845.1 Planctomycetota bacterium
ATGTGGGAGATGTCTTCCATGTCAGAGCTCACGATCCGCGCAGCCGGGATGGGGAACAGGATTCCGCCCCGCGATATCGCGATCCGCGCCTGCGCGGCCGGAACCCGGACGGGCGGGGGCCGGCGGATCCCGCCGCCGGAGCGCGGGACTGCCGATCCGGGACTCCCGTACAGGCGGCCCTTCCCGGCCGGATCCGGAGCGCAACCTCCGGAAGGCAGGGCGGGACCGGAGTCTTCCCACCGGACGCCCTGCCTTCCCATGGTCCTCCGACTGCTGCTCCTAACTAATCTCCGCTATGGCCTCGTCCACGGCCTCGCCGAGCGCCTGCAGCCCGTCTTCGATCTGCTCCTTCGTTACGGTCAACGGCGGGGCGATCTTAACCGTTGCGCCCCCGAATCCGACCGGGGCGAAGAACAGAAGGCCCTTCTCGGCGCTCTTTCGCACCACGTTGAAGGCCAGGTCCGGGTCGGGTTTCAGATCGGAGGCGGGAACGACCATGTGCATACCGGCCACAAGTCCCTTTCCCATCACCGCGCCGATCCTGTCCGGATGTTTCTTCATTATCTCGTTCAGCCCGCGGTGGAGGACTTCGCCGGCCCTCGCTGCGTTCTTATGCAGCTTTTCCCTGACGATGATCTTCAGGTTGGCAAGCGCGGCCGCGGCGCAGACGGGGTTGCCGGTATGCGTGCTGGTCATCTCGCCGGGGCCGTACTGGTTCATGACATCTTCGCGGCCGATCAACGCGCTTATCGGGAGCGAGGACGATATGCCCTTGCCCAGGCACATCAGGTCCGGCACGATACCGTAGTGTTCGAAGCCGAACATCGTCCCGGTGCGCCCGAAGCCGGCCTGAACCTCGTCGAACACCAGCAGCGCCCCGTGCCTGTCGCACCAGTTCCGCAGCGCCTGCGCGAATTCGACCGGCATGAACGCCGCGCTGCCGCCCTGGTACGTCTCGCTCATCACTCCGCACACCGAATCGGGGTCTACGCCTTTGTCTCTCAGCGCCCGTTCGAACGCCTCGAAGCTCCTGTCTTTGCATCTCAGATCGCCCGGGAAGTCCACCTGCACGAAATCCGGATGGCCGTCAGGCAGCCAGTTTTTAAGCGCGGGGATACCGCCTGCGAGCTGCGCGCCCATCGTGCGGCCGTGGAAGGCGCCATTGAACGTCACGAACTTGAGCTTGCCCTTGCCCCCCTTTGCCAGCCCCCATGTCCGGCACAGCTTTATGGCGCATTCGGTCGTCTCGGCGCCGGTGGTCAGCAGGAACACCTTCTTGAGCGGAGGAGGAGCGAGTTTCGCCAGCAGCTCGACCAGCTCAACCCGCGGCTCATTGGCGAAGCAGTAGCTATGGAGCATCGGCACCTTTGCCTGTCTGGCCACGGCCGCGGCTATTTCCTTTCTCCCGTGCCCCGCATTCGCCACCAGCACGCCGGAAGACCAGTCCAGCCACCTGTTCCCCCACTTGTCATATACTTGGCAACCAGAGGCTTTGTGCCAGAGAACCGGCGGCTGACCGGTCATCGAAACCGGTTCGTTCTTCCGCAGCTTCTCGAATATCCTGACGGACTGCGGGACCGGAAATTTCGTCACTATCCTTCGGTATTTCGTGTTGACGCGGGGAACAGCACGCGGTTCGAGCGGAAACATTTTTCCCATGATTCCAGACCCTCCTCCTTTCGAAGATGCCGCGACCGTCGCGGACCGGCCCTCCCGGCGCCAGCCGGCGGCTGTTTTTTATCCGCGCCCGCAAGATATCCGTCAAATCGGGTGCTTTGTCAACGGCCGACGCCGGCGAAACCGGGAAACGCGCCGGCGACCGGTCGTCGTGCGAAAGGCACTACCTCCAGCGGCGGGAATTCCGGCAAATTAATGGCCGATCCGCCGGAGTTTTCCGTTAGAATATAAGGACAGGCGGGCGGAGGCTGGCGTGCGACGGGAGGGAGGGCCGGATGGACCGTATTCCGCGGATTCTCGCGGTGACGATTCTGCTGTCTGCGGCGGCGACGGCCGCCGGCCACGGCACCTCGTGCGGGGAGCCGGGCCACGGCGCCGAGCGGACGCGCGGGGAAGGCGGCCTGGATCCCGACGAGGAGAAAATCGCCCAGGCCGTGGCGCGTCTGGGACACGAGGAGTTTGAGGTCCGGGAGCAGGCCGCGGAGTTCCTCTGGCGGTGCGGCGCAAGGGCAGAAAAGTCCCTCCGGAAAGCCCTGGCTTCGCCGGACCCCGAGGTCGTATCCCGCGCCAGGATGATCCTCGAAAGACTCGAGTTCGGTCTGACCCCCGATACTCGGAAGGAACTGATCGAACTTGTCGCCCGCTACAGGGATTCCGGCGGCGAGGACCGGGTCCTGACCGCGAGGGAGATGGAAAATTTCGGGGAGGAGGCGATCCCCGTCCTGCTCGTCGCGGCCGGGAGGGAGAAAGGCGGAGCGACGCGGCGGGAAGTCCTCGCCTCGCTGGAAAGATGCGCGCTGCGTCTTTCCCGGGAGCGCATCGAGGCTGGAGAGACGGATCGCGCGGAGGGAATACTGTCGAGAGCCGCGTCGGGCAGCTGCGGGCGGATGCTCCACCACTACGCGGCCTTCCTGATGCTGATCGGTCGGCTCCAGGAGAAGATCGCCGAGCTGGAAGCGGCGGTCGGGAAGGGCGGGGATGTGGCGCGCGAGGCCGCGGCGCGGCTGGCCTTTTTCCGCGCGGCCGCGGGAGATATGGAGGGCGCGGAGAAGGCGGCGCGTCTGAGTGGGAGGGAGAACATCCTGGAGGGCGTGCTGCTGGAGCGGGGGAAGTGGGACGAGCTGGCTCCCCGCCTGCTCGCCAGGATCGCCGGCACCTCCGGGGGCGGTCCGACGGACCGCCAGGCGGGTTCCGCGGAAGGCGCGAACGCGACCGGCGATAGCGCGGCCGGTACGAACCGCACCGGCGGAGACCGCACGGCGGCGGATAGCAGCGCCCGCGCCGGGAGCGATCGGCCGGCCGGCGGCGATCCCGGGAGCGAGGGAACACCGGAGAAAGGCGGAAGCGCGGATGGCGGCGGCAGAACCGCGGACGCCAAAGGCCCGGAAAACCGGAAGAATCTCCAGGACATCGCCCTCCGTGCCGCGATATGCCGCCTCGCCCGCGATGGGCGGGGGTACGAAAAAGCCGCGGCGGAACTGGCGGAGGCGGCCGCGGCGACCGTCGCGACCGGGGGCGCGGCCGACGCCAATACCGCCGACCCGGCCAGGCTGCTCCTGCTGACGGGAAAGGTCCGCGAGGCCGTCCGCTTGCTCGAAGCGGCCGGCCGTCTGGACGCCGTACGCGATATCCACGCGTCTAGGCTCTCCCTCCGCGAAGCCCTCGCCGCGGCGGTAAAGGCCGCGGGCGGAGGCCCCGGCATCCCGCCGGAAGAGGACCCATTCCTGCCCGGGCTTTCGGCGGCGCGCCTGTATGTCGAGACCGGCGAGGACGAGAAGGCGGATGCCGCGATCGTCGGACTTCTGAGGTGCGAAAAGTCCGAATTTCACCGGGGCGAGGACGATACGCTTACGGACAAGGCCTTGAGACTGTCCCGGCTGATCGAGACTGCGCGCGAATGTTCGCCAGCCAGGGCGTTCGATATCTGTCTCGATGCGATATTCCTGGCCGGAGAGGAAGTAGAAAGGGAAATGTGGCCCGTGGCGGCATTGTTCCCCGGTCAGGAAGAGGAAGCGGCCGCCTGGTGGTACGCGCTTCGGACGAAACGCGGAGGCGGAGCACGCGGGGGTGGCCCGGCGGAGGCATCCGGTGGCGCGGGAGAGGGGGCGGACGCGGGGAAATCCTCCGGGTTCTGGAAACGTCTGCGCCGTGTCTTAGCCGGCCCGAAGCGCAAAGTACGTGGCGGAAAAGACCCGGAGGAGGTGCGGAAGGCGCTCGAAAAGCTGCGCCGCATACTTGCGCGCGAGGCCGATGCCCGCGAGGTCGCCACGTTGGCCGAGGAGGCACTGAAGACGGTCCGTGAGGTTGGCGGGGCGGAGGCCGACCGGATTGGAAGCGAGCACTTGCTGGCTGGGTTTGCCGCGACGTGCGATGGCTACGGTCTGGACGCGAAGGCCATGGAACTTCTCGACGCGGCGGAGCGACGAATCCCGTCGGCGGAACGACACGTGCTTGCCGGGGACTTCCGCGCCGTCCGGGGCAGGTGGGCCGATGCCGCGGAAAAATACCTGGCCGCGTGGGACCTTGAGCGCCTGGGCAGCTTTCCCGACGCGCTCCCGCTGTTTCTTTACGGGAAGGCGATGGCCGGGGCGGGGAAGCATGACGAGGGCCGGAAGGCGATCGCCAAGGCCAGACTGCTGTTGCTGGCCGATGGAGGCGCCCGCCTTGAAATCAGGACGGGGTTGGCCGAACGCCTGATGGAAGACGAAGCGGCGCGCGAGCTGGAGATCGCCGTACGGACGCGACATTTTGCGGGCGTGCTGCCGGATCAGGGCGCGCCGATCCTCAACCTGTGCGAGCGGGAGACCGACGCCGTCATGTATCCGCGGGAGGCAGCCGCCGCGGCGGAACGCCGCCTGCTGGGGCTGCTGGCGGATGAGGACGAGCGCATGTCCTGCAACTGGAGCGAATGCCTCGCCGCGGCGTCCGAAGTCCACATGGCCCGCCCACTCAGGGCCGTCGCGGATGGGGATATCTCTGCGGCCATGGGCGAGGCGGACGCCGCGATGGAAATACTTCCGGGCGAGATCAGACTGCCGATCGCTCTCGCAGCCTCGCTCGACAGGGCCGGGCGGCGAAAGGAGGCCGACGGGATCGTAGAGCGCGCGTATCGGTTCCTGAGCGGGATATGCTCGAAGGACTCCGGCTCAGCCAGGCACTGCAACAACCTCGCTTGGATGCTCGCGAAATGCAGGAGGCGCCTGGACGATGCGCTGGCGCTCGCCGGGAGGGCCGTATCGCTCGACCCCTGCAACCAGTATTACCTCGACACGCTCGCCGAGGTGCACTTCCAGAGGGGCGACCGCGGGAAGGCGATCGAACTGGCGAAGAAATGCGTTTCGCTGAATCCCTGGCGCGTCCAGTGGCGGGCGCAGCTCGCGCGCTTCGAAAAATCATCCCTGGGTTCATGGCCGTAAATGCGGATGCCAAGCGATTCGGGATCTAGCAGAGGTAATCCGCGCAGGCTCGGATAC
>JAOACM010000344.1 GCA_026417845.1 Planctomycetota bacterium
AACCGGGGCTGACGCCGCGTCAGGAGACGATCTACCGCATAGATCCAGAGACAGGCAAGGAAGTACCATTCCCGGCGGCGCCGGGCGGGCGCATCGCCTACCCGGGATGGTTCGCCGGCCGGTACTTCCGTGACGGATTCACGGTCGCCCCGAACGGGGACATCTATGTGATTGTGTACCACGAGGGGCTCCGGCAGTACGGGCCAGACGGCGCGCTCAAGCGCGACAACATCATGAAGGACGACCCGCCGGACTACAAGGGCGGCCGTCGCGGGGGCGTGGGCTGGGCTACGCCATTCCCCGGCGGGCTGCGGGTGGACCGCGCCGGAAACATCCTGATGCCGCTGCGCATGTACCCGATCAAGGCGCCGTATCCCGAGATACTCCGCGGAATCGAGCCGCTTCCGAAGAATGTTCTCGACGGCAGCGCATTCTTCCGCGGAGGACTGGTCATCGGCACGCTCTTCAAGTTCGGCCCGGAAGGAGGGGCTTTCGAAGGCCAGGGAGGAGACTGGGGCGGCTACGCGATGGGCCTGCGGTTCGGCGGGTCTTTCAGTCCCAAGAGGGATGTCAAGGTCGTTGGCGCTAAGGCTCTCCATGTCGGCGTGGGGCCGTTCGGCCATGAGTGCGTCTGCCAGCAGTGCCGGATTGATCTGGACGGCTTCGATCGGGCCTACGTGCCGATCATGCACATCTCGACGGTGATGGTTTTGGACGCCAACTTCAACCGCGTGGCGCGGATCGGCAACTACGGCAACATGGACTGCAACGGTCCGCAGAGCGCCTGCCCGAAGCCGGAGATCGGCCTGGCCGGCCCCTTCTACGTGGCGGTTTCCGACCGTTCGGTCTACATCCTCGATGGACCGAATTGCCGCATTCTGCGCGCGGACCTGGGTTACCACACCGATGAGACTGTCCCGCTGCCGTGAGGGGAGATACCTCCGCCCGCCGGACCGTGGGCCGCGCTGGAGGGGCGGCTGTGGCGCGGGCGTCAAAGGCGGCGTCCGGGAAGCGCATCGTGGCTCCCCGGAACCGGACCGGACGGGATCAGTGGTGCGCGGCCGCCCGCTGATTCCGGGTCAGAACTTCCACCGGATCGTGCCGACCAGATTGAATCCCGGTTCGTTCTGCCCGGATCCGTGAATGCGGTAGTTCCTGTCGCTGAGGTTTTCCAGGGCCAGCGAGAAATCCAACCCTTTGTATATCTGCGCGCCGCCTCTGAGCGTAAAGGTCGCCCAGCCCGGCGTGCCGTCCGGCGGGATGCGCTGGGTGTCGAGCCGGTCGCCGGGGGAAAGTTTGTGCCGTCCGCCGGCCCCACGCACAACGAGTTCGGCCCAGGCGTTTCTCTTCCACCCGGCCGGGCTTTCCCATTTCAGGCTTCCGAACGCCTGAGCGGGCATCATCTTGTCCAGCGGGCGGTCCTTCTTCTCCGGGGCCGACGTCGGATAGACCTCGACCAGGCCCTCAAGCCAGGAAAACCCGCCGGAGAGCGTCAGCATTCTGTGGAATCTCCACGAAGCCTCCAGATCCACGCCGTGGACGAACCCCGAACCGGCGTTTTTCTTCCGCACCTCGTAAAGAGGTCCGATCATGTTGCCGGTTGGCTTGCGGACTATCATGTCCTCGATAAAGGTATAGTAGTACGCCGCCTGAGCGGAGAATACGTCGTAGCGCACCTTGACGCCGGCCTCGCAGCTTACGAACGTCTCCGGATCCAGTCCTCCGCCGGTCGGCGTCTCTATCTCATTTGAGCGGTTCGTGTCCAGACGCGTCATGTCCGACAGGTTCGGGGCGCGGTAGCCCTGGGAGACGCCGCAGAAGAGGTTCCAGTGCCTGCCGGGGTCCGCGCGCCAGGAGAGTCTGGCGGAGCCCACGACGTTGTTCCAGCTCTCGCAGAACGATGTTTTCTCTCTCCGGACCGGATGGTACATCTCCCCCACATCGGCGGCGGCGTAGGTGTAGCGGGCGCCGAGGATCAGGTCCAGCCTGTCGCGGTAGAGCGGTATTATGTCCTGGACGTACGCGCCGAGCAGGTCATACGTCGAATCGTCGGCGACCGGACCCTGGATCGAGGAGCCGGCATAGCTCCCGTCGGCGTTCCAGTTGCGCGCGAAAGACTGGACGAAGTCGCGGTAGTACTCGACTCCATACGTGAAGCGGCCGGCCTCAGTGGCGCTTTCGAGCTGTACCGAGGCCCCCAGCGTCAGCACGTCAACACCCTGTTTGTCGAGGCGGTGATCGCTCCTTTCGCGATACCGCCTTTCCCTCGGCGCCTGGACGGACAGCGTAGCCGTGGCGCGCGATACCGGCGCCCCGCCGAATTCGCCCTGATATCTTACGTACCCGAGATACCTGTCGTAGTCGTATATCTCAGACCTGTTCGTGCCCACGGCGGTACCGTGCCAGGATATGCCGTAGATGGTCCTGTGCTGGCGCCAGACGTCGTCCAGATCGGTCCGCTGGAATGCTGCCGTGAACTTGTGATCTTCCGCGGCGAAGAAGTCCAGCCTGGTGTCGCAGTCGAATTCCTTGTAGCCGGTCTTCCGCTGTCTGCCCAGGCGTCCGCCGGCGTCCAGTTCGCCGAAGTCCTTCGCCGACGCGCCCAGGAAGAAACCGAATCTTTCCCCCGCGTTCGCCTCGAACTCCACCCGCCCCTGATGCGATGCCTCGGCGGTCGAACCGCGGTACTTGAGCAGCCCGCCCCAGCCGAAATCCCCTTCGAACTTCCGCCTGCCTTTGGTCAGCGCGTTCACCGTACCGCCTATGGCGTCGGAACCGTAGAGGACCGAGGAGGGGCCGCGCACGATCTCCAGCCTGTCCACCGATTCGATGTCCACCGTGTTCCAGTACTCGTTCGGGCCGTCGCGGAAGATCGAGTTGTTCAGGCGTATGCCGTCTATCAGGAGCAGGTTGCGGAAGCCCGTGAAGCCGCGGATATATGGCGAGCCGTGGCCGACCGCCGTCTTCTGGCGCATCACGCCGGGTGTATCGGCGAAGGCCTCAGGGAGCGACCTGCTCATTATCCGCGAGGTTGCCGCATCGCCCGACACCACGCTCACCGCCGCCGGGGCGTCGAAGGAGGCCATAGTGCCGCGCGTGGCGGTTACGACTACCTCTTCCATGCCGCCTGCTTTTGTCCCTGGCGCTGGTGCCGGTTTCTCGTCGCTTTCTCCGTCGGGACGCGTCGCCGCCTGGGTGCGTTTCGCCGCGTCGGACGTCGCTCCCGTCCCTCCCGGCCCCGCGGACCTGCCCGGCGGAGTGTCGCCGGACTCCTCTGCCGGCTCCGCCACGAATCCGGAAATCAACAGCAACGAAACCGCCATCGCACAAGCGGCCCGCCACGATCCGTTCCCCATTCTCCAGCCCTCCCTCTACCGTTCTTCCCCGCTCCGGCCCGCAGGATGCTTCCCCGCATCAAAAGCAAAAGAACCATCTTGTACCGGAACTTCGGGTTTAATTGATTAGCAAAAAAGAAGCCAGACCGATGCCGGGGGGGCGGAGCGGCCGGATGACGGAGCGGGTCAGACTACGGCAATATCCATTTCCGGCGACAGCCGGCAGAACCGCGACACGAGCCTTAACTTGCTTGATTTTCAAAGCCTTACATCTGATCTTTCCGCATGATTTCCCCGCACCTCCAGGAGGATGCCGCACTGGCGCGGAACGGAATCAGGCCGCGGACATTCCGGCCCCGGCCGACCCTTCCAGCGACTGGCGGTGCTTACTTGGCCGTCACTCTGTACAATTCGCCGACACGCTTCTAATTCGAGCCTAAAAATAGCGTTTTGGCGGTTTTCGCCGCCGTTTTCAGGGCGGACACCCCCTGCCAGAGAGCAAACAACTGTCGAAGACAGGTCAAGCCGTTCCCCGCGGCTATCGGAGGCGGGCAGCCATTGCACGGCTGAATTTATCCTGGCGCGAGGTCGGCTTATTTCGTAGCTTCTGTCTGCCGTGGGCGGTCCGTCCGGGCAGATGCGGGCGATACCGTCGAGGCCGGCAGGGACCGCTGCCTGGATGTCCCGGCGGCGGAGCGGGGAGCGCGAAGGGAGGGAAGCGAGGTGACATCGAAGGAAATCGTGAAGCGCGCCCTGCGGTTCGACAGGCCTCCGCGGCTGCCGGTGCGCTTCGAGTGCTTCGGGCGGAATGACACGGCCTCGATCCCCTTGAAGGTGGCGGCTTCCTTCAAGCCGGAGGTAGAAGGGCAGGACGAGTGGGGCTGCGTGTGGGAGAAGACCGCGGTAAGAAATATGGGTCAGGTCAAGTGGCATCCGGTTCGGAGCGTCCGGGACATTGACCGGATCAAGGGGCCGGATTACGACGACGACAGCCGCTACGCGGACGTGCCCGCGGCGCTCGACAGGTTCGAGGCCGACGGGAAGTACGTGATGTCCGGAATCTTCATGGTCCTGTTCGAGCGGATGCATGTGCTGTACGGGTTCGAGAACACGCTGGCCGGGCTGATCGGGGATCGGCCTGCGATGGAGGCGCTGGCGGACAGGGTGGTGGGCGTGCACCTGCGTTTCGTCGAGAACATCCGCCGCCGCTTCGGGAACCGCGTCCACGGGATCAGCATGACGGACGACTGGGGCACACAGCGGGCAGCCTTCATCAGCTTCGATCTGTGGATGGATTTCTTCTATCCCCGCTACAAGCGTCTGTTTGATGCGATGCATGAGGCGGGTTACGACGTCTGGGTCCACTCGTGCGGCAAGGTCAACGAGATCGTGGAAGGTTACATCCGCGCCGGAGTGGACGCGGTCAACCTGCAGCAGCCGCGGGCGCTCGGCATCCGGGAGATCGGCGCGAAGTATCGGGGGCGGATAGCCTTCGAAAGCCTCTGCGACATCCAGGCGACTCTTCCGAAGAACGACAGGAAACTGGTGGACCGGGACGTCAGGGCGTTGATGAGGCACTGGGCTTCGCCGGAGGGCGGCTTCGTCTTCAGCGACTACGGGGATTCGGAGGCGATCGGCGTAACGGATCCGGATATCAAACTTTATATGTACAGGCGGTTTTCGACGCCGTCCCCCTCCTCCTGGTGGTGGGCCCGCCCGGATCGGGAAAAACCGAGCTGGCCCGGCTTATGGCCGAGGTGGGGGCGAACGGCACCGTCATCACGGGGCAGACC